>NZ_NCWQ01000050.1:0-35104 GCF_002156885.1 Flavobacterium sp. AJR
GCATAAGTATGGCTGTCAACTACAATTTAATGCGCTGACTAGGTATATTTTATCTAAAGTTTTTATTTGAGTGCTACTGTAGCTTTATTCGACTTTTACAATTAATGGATTTTTTAGTTGCTGATAAAAATTATCCAAATAAGTAAACCATTGTTTCGCATCGGTAATTTTTCCTGCTTTATTCCAAGCTGCTCCTGTGTAGTACACGATAGGTTCGTTATTTACAACAGTCGTTTTTCCTAATATTTGTGTTTTATCTACCCACATACTTTTTACTGGTGTAGTTAGTATAGAACCAACTCCAGTAGTTCCGTCTTCACCAAATGTAGGTTCCCAATATCCCATAATACCTTGTTGTTCATTTAATGAAATAACTCCGGCTTCTGGTCTTTTACTTAAGCCAACTACAACTTCCATAGGTTTATTTCCATTAAATGTATAGGTGTTTTCTACACGATTAAGTTGTGATCCAGCATCTATAGAAATGATTTTTGTAGCTTTAACTTCTATTCCTCCAGCAATCCAGGTGTCGTAAGTTAATTGAAATGTACTGCGCAAAGGACCATTGTCCAGCACTAACCATTTACGATAATTTCCCGAATAGCGAATACTGTCATTTACATATGGTGCCATATTTCCTGCGCCCAATGTAGGGCCTACGTGGTAATAATCCATTCCGTTGCCACTATCGATATGGTAGTTACCTATTTTATAACGTTCGTTAATGACCATTTTATCGCTTCTTTTTACCCAAACATCAAATCCAGAAGCATCTTCCTTTGTGTTTTCTATGGCTTTTCCGTAGGCACGAAAGGCTATTTTGTCATTTTCCCAAGCAAAATCATCTTTGCGTTCTGGTACATAACGCGCATAAGTTTTGGTTGCAAAAGTTTCTGGTTTTCCTTTTTGTATTACCAGGGTAAGTGACTCTTTTGCTTTAGCATTAACTTGTACTAAAAGATTTTGAATTGAGGAAAGTCCGCGGTGTTCTAACTGAAAAAGAACTTGCTTTTTTGTCGCTTGATTAATCACAACAAAATTTGCTGTATCTATTTGAGGATAACGTGATAAAACCGTTGTCCATTTTATAGCTACAACAGCTTCTTTTCGTTCCTGAGCCGAATTATTCTGAATGGTAATTGTTGCTTTTGTTTGTGCTAAAATACCTAATGGCGAGACAAGAGCAAGGCAAAGAAAGAGTTTAATCAATTTCATAATCACTTATTTTAAATCGTTAATAGCACAATGATCCATATCTCCATAATCTAAATTTTCTCCAGCCATTCCCCAAATAAAGGTATAATTAGAGGTTCCTGATCCTGAATGGATAGACCAATTTGGAGAGATTACGGCTTGTTCATTTTGCATCCAGATATGTCTTGTTTCTTGTGGTTGTCCCATAAAATGGCAAACACTTTGATTTTCGGGTACTTCAAAATAGAAATAAGCTTCCATACGGCGATCATGTGTGTGTGCTGGCATAGTATTCCAAACACTACCTGATTTTAGCTCTGTCATTCCCATTTGAACCTGACAGGTTTGTACCACGCTATTTACAATTAATTTATTTATAATGCGATGATTTGCCGTTTCCATAGTTCCTAATTCTACAATCTCAGCATCGGCTTTTGTCACTTTTTTTGATGGATATTTGTGGTGAGCAGGAGCAGAGTTTAAATAAAATTTGGCTGGAGAATTAGCATCTACAGATTCAAAAATTACTTCTTTGATATCTTTGCCCAGATATAAAGCTTCTTTAAAATCTATTTCAAATCTTTCGCCATCAGCGGTAATAATTCCTTTTCCTCCTACATTAATGATTCCGATTTCTCTTCTTTCCAGAAAATATTCCGCTTTTAAATCGGTAGGATTAGGTAATACAATTTTTTGGTTTACTGGCATTGCTCCGCCAATAATATATCTATCGTAATGTGATAAGGTTAGTTTTACTTGTTCTGCGCTAAAAATAGTTTCGATTAAAAAATTTTCGCGTAATGTTTCTGTATCCATTTGTTTTGTTTCTTTTGGACTTACTGCAAAACGGCTTTCAAAATTGGTATTCATAATAATTTGGTTTGTTTTGTATTATTGAAATTTCAGTTTTTTACACTGTATTTTGGTAATATTATTTTTCATCATTTAGCTTGGCTAAATACTCACTTGGCATACAACCATAGTATTGCTTAAATGCTGTTGAGAAATACGAAGGCGAGTTAAAACCGCACATATAAGTAATTTGCGCAATGGTATGCCGCTTGTTTTGCATTAGCTCGACTGCTTTTTTAAATCGTATTCTTTTTATAAAATCCATAGCCGATTCTCCTGTAATTGCCTTTAATTTCAAATAAAGGTTGGATCTGCTCATTCCGATTTCCTTACTGAATTTATCTACTGTAAATTCCGAATCGGCTAAATGTTCCTCGACAATATTTATAGCTTGTTTTAAAAATTCTTCGTCAAGGGCATTAAAAGCAATATTTTCGGGCACCATTTCTTTTCCAGCCGAATAGTATTCTTTTAATCGTTTACGGGAACGTAATAAGTTTGCAATTTTGGCGGCAAGCAAATTTGGCGAAAATGGCTTTGTGATATAATCATCAGCTCCCATTTCTAATCCTTTTATTTGCTGACTCGTTTCCGTTTTAGCAGTTAAAAGCATTAATGGAATGTGTGATGTATTGATGTTTTGTTTTACACGTTTACAAAAATGCAATCCGTCTAGTTCTGGCATCATTACATCGCTAATAATGAGGTCAAATTGCTGAATTTCTAATAGTTCCAGTGCCATCTGTCCGTTGTAAGCAACTACAATTTCATACATCTTGCCCAAATAATCTTGCAGGTAATCCAGAATCTCTTTATTATCATCTACAATAAGTAGTTTGATTATTTGATCTCCATCGGCAGTTTCGTCAATTAAAATTTCATTTTCCTGCAGGAGTATATCATCTTCTATAACAAGATTATCGTCTGTTACCATAGATAACTCATATACAGAATCTTCTACACGCGAATCATTTATATATACAGTTTCTGAAGTAGGAATTGCTACAGTAAAAACTGTTCCTTTTTCCTTTGTACTTTCGGCAATGATTTCGCCATGATGTAGTTCCACCAATCGTTTGGTAAATGCTAAACCAACGCCCGAACCCAAATTCATTTCTTTATTATTTACCTGATAAAAACGATCAAATACTTTAGACAAATCATCCTCGCTTATTCCAACTCCTGTATCTGCTACTTTTATAAATACTTTTTCATTTTCCTTTATTAATTCAACTTTTATGCTTTGACCACTTTGGGTGTATTTAAATGCATTTGAAAGTAGATTAAACAAAATTTTCTCCATGGCATCTTTATCAAAAGAAAATATAAGTTGCGTTTCTGATGAATGATAGGTGTAATGAATGTGATTTTTTTCGGCAAGTGGTTTAAAGGATTCAAAAATCTCATTGGTAAAACTCACAAGATCACTTTTACCCACTTTAAGCTGGCGCGTTCCCATTTCAGTTTTTCTAAACTCAAATAATTGATCAACCAGGTTATATAACCTTTTGGCATTGATAAACATCAGTTCATGTTTCTTTTTGGATGTTTTATCTGCAAATGGTGATTTTAATAAATCTTCCAGAGGTGCCAAAATCAATGTTAATGGTGTTCTAAGCTCGTGAGATACATTGGTAAAAAAATCCATTTTTACCTGATTAATATAACTCACTCTTTCTTTATCTATTCGTTCTAGTTTTAATTGTTGCAACGCTTTTATACGCTCAGTAATCATTCTGAAAGCAATATATGCTGCTGTACCCATAATTGCCAACAACAATAAATAAAACCATATTGTTTTATACCATGGAGCAAGAATTATAATTTTTAAACTTCTTATTGGGCTCATTTCTCCGTTAGGTCCCATTGCTTTTATTTGCAAATTGTAATTTCCTGCAGGCAAATTACTATAGCTTATTTTTAGCTCATCGGTACGTTGCCAATCTTTGTCGAGTCCATCTAATTTGTAATAATAATGTGTACGATTGGCAGATATGTAATTAAATGTATTAAAAAAGATACTGAATTGTTTGTATTCTGGTCCAATCTCTAATTCTTCGGCCTGATCAATATGTTGTTCGAGTATATTTGTTTCATCATCTACTGCAACGGTTTTATTTAAAACTTCCAGTCCTGTAAAACTAAGTTTTAGCGGAAGCAATTGCTGCTTAACCATTGCAGGATAGAAATAAGAAATGCCTTTTATTCCACCAAAAAGCAACATTCCATCTTTGGCTTTATAGAATGAATACTCATTAAATTGCTTGTTTTGAAGTCCGTCACTTTCGTCAAAAGTTTGTACAGAACCACTGTCGGGATTAAATTTAATTAATCCGCTATTAGTCGAAATCCATAAATTATTATCTTCATCTGGAATTATGCCGTAAATAGTTCCTTTTACAAAGTCATTTTTTGTTTTAAAACTGATAAAAGATTCCTGCGTTTCATTATATAAACTCAATCCTTCTCTAGTACCAATCCATATTCTGTGCTTTTTGTCTTCGGTAATACAATTGACAATATCTTCGCTGACTTTTCCGTGTCCGATGTTTCCAAATAATAGATTATCAGGATAAAACAGCGTAACTCCGTTGGTAGTTCCAATCCAGATTCTATGCTTACTATCTTCATAAAGAAAAGTAATATCATCAGAGGTTGGTCGTTTGCCAGCTTTATCTAAATGAATATGTGTAAATGATTTTGTTTCTGGATGAAATTGATCTAATCCTGATCTTGTTCCTACCCAAATACGTCCTTTATGATCTTTAAGAATACTATAAACTAAATCGCCCGCAATAGAACTTGGATTGTTTTCGTCGTGGCGAAAGCGCTGCACATGACCACTATTTGGGTTCAATAAATTTAATCCGCCGTTGTGAGTCCCAATTAATACATTGCCGTTATCATCAAAAGCAATGGCTTTGATATTGTTAGAACTTAGACTATTTGGGTTATTCTCGCTGTTTGAATAATAGCTAATTGTATTATTATTTTTGTTCCAATAATTTACTCCTTTGTCATTCGTTCCAATCCAAAAATCACCTTTTGGATCTTGCTTTATAACACCGATAACTTCGTCATTTAAAGAAGGTTTACCTGAATTTTGACTTAGTAAATTGAACTTAATATCATTTTTATGATAGTAATTGAGTCCACCATAATACGTTCCTAACCAAATTCCGTTTTGATTATCCTTAAAGAAACAACGCACCGAGTTCTGACTGATGGTGTAAGGCTGTGATATTTGATGGTAGTAATTTGCAAAAGAATTTGCCTTAGGATTAAAAATAGTAAGCCCTTTAAAAGTTCCTAGCCAAATATTTCCTTCGGTATCTTTACCAACACATCTTATATTATTATCGGCTATACTGTTTGTTCCTGAGTTGTGCAGGAGGGAAGTAGCTTGCCCGTTTTGGCTATTATATTGTATTACTCCATATCCTTCGGTTGCTACCCATAATTTTTTTCCGTCTACATAAACATCATTAATATAAGGCTTTTTTGCTCCTAGATTAATTTTGATTAATTCGTGTGTTTTTGGTTTTAATTTAAAAAGCCCAACATCTGTTCCTAAAATAATTTGTTGTTGCCAAACGCCGATATAGGCTATTTTTTTTACTTCGTGTGATGAAGCATTAAACTTTATTGTAGTAAAATTTTCGGTTTCGGGAGTAAGCATAAATACATCTCCTGCTATTGATGTAGCCCAGATTCTATGCGCATTATCTTCTGTTATTGATGATATGTACCATTCGCCAAGACTACGCGGAAGTTTATAATTAACAAAATTGTCTGTATCGTAATTATAAACACTGATTCCTTGGTTTCCTCCAACCCATAATTGCCCTTTATGATCCTTAAACAAGCTTCGGATGTAGTAGGATTGTAAGCTATTTTTAGCTCCTTTTACGGGTCTGTATACTTTAAAACCTTTACTATCATAACGATTTAAACCATCCTGAGTTCCAATCCAGATAAATCCGAGTTGATCTTGCTGAATTGCAAAAACTGAACTTTGCGATAAGCCTTTATCAACCGAAATATTGCGAAAATATCGGTCTTGCACTTGGGCGTGACTTTTTATTGCAAAAAGCACAGTGCATAAAAGGGTTATTATAGCAATCTTTTTTCTCATGGTAGTTTAAATAATTCTTGTTTTTATCCTGCAAGGTCTTTTTTTGACCTTGTAGGTATTGTAATTAAATTGTGATGATTTTCACAAATTCTATTTTCATTTTTATTTTGGCTAAAGCTATATTCATCATCATTTCTTAAACCTCAAAAGCAGGAGGCTATTCAATGCGTTAAGCTGAAGTAATCTAACTTTTTTTACTTTAAAAATATAATAAATTTCGATTAAATGAACTTACATAACTTGTATGGTTTACTTTTTTAATTCTTATCGTATTTAGCTACATCTGGTAATTCATCTACAACCTCTTGTTTGTTTACTTTGGAACCTTCCATTTCTAACAAAATAGAACTTCCCATAACTTTAGGGATATATGTTTTTCCTTGAAATTTAATTGATATACCACCATAATTAAATAATGATTTTACTGCTTTGCCAGCTACTTGTAATGCCGCTGGTTTTTCTCCATTTAATTGTGCTTGTATTTCCCAATCTCCAACTTGTAAATTGTATAATCCATCTACGTTTGAAACCGTTTTAATTACTTCAGTTTTACCATCTTTAACTTGTATAATGGTTAAATATCTGAATTTCGGTTTAGATTCGGATGTAATTCCTGCATGCCATTGGTCTTTAAAATCTTTTATTTCGCCTGTATCATTGGTTACTTTGTTCCAATTAACCGCTGCTTCAAAAAACTTGTTGTGTACCTTCATATTCAAAGGACTATTAGCAAAAACACTTGCCGTTACGCTACCTAAATCTGTTTTTACCGTAAAGTTTTGTTGGTTTGCGTTTTCGGTATTTTGTGCTTCGATTGTGTAGTAAGGGCAATGAAATTGCGTTGTCCATTTTACAGGTTTCTTAGCTTCTAGTTCATCATACAATACTATATATCCACCATCTAGTTGTAACATATGTCTGCGATATAATGTTACTCCTGGATCTCCGTAACCATTTTCTTTATTTGGAACTACATTAATTTGATTGAATCTATTCAGCCAAAATTCACTTTTAATTTCGCCATAAGCGTTACTTGCGTCACCTAATGCATATTGAATATGTTGTCCTGAAATGGCACGTGGTGTCCATCCGTAACCTTCTTCTCCAATTTTCTGACTCAAACTATCCGCCAAAATTGTATTATATGCCTTGGATGTACGATAATACAAAAGGTTATGCTTATCGCTAAAGTTGCTATAATACCCAGTTCCTCCAAAGATTACTTTCCCTTTAAAGTTTACTGTAAACGCATTTTGCGAAGCATGCCCATGTCCTGAAGCACCAAATGGACTACTGAATAAATAACTGCTTAGTGTTTTATCGGCTTTAGCCAAATCTTCGTGCATTGCTATTACTCCGACATCACCAAACTTGCGTGTTTTAGGCAAATTAATAGGCGAGGAAACAGGTAAATTTCTATTTGGTTTAAAGTTTAATAATCTAAATAATAAGAAATCATCTGTACCGCGAAAATAGTCTGGATGATCTTTTTTTATTCTATCTACATACCAGTTTAAATACGGGTTATCTATTTTATAAGTAAGCGCATCTGCAAACCAAGCTTCTCCTTTTACAATATACGGTATGTTTTCCCACATGTCCCCAATGGCGGTACTTGCCCCATCATTAGGATGTGTATATAACATATAATAAGGTAAATTTTGCATCCATGGTAGTTTAAAATAATCTACTCCACTAAAATCTCCAAACATTTGAGAAAGGTAAATAATAGATTTAAAGTTTACTCTAAAATAGCCATTCCCTTCATGCCAACCTCCATCGGTTGTGCCTAATACAGGAAAACGTGCCGACCAGACTTCGTACATATACGTAAGCCATTCTTTGGCTTCGGGCACATCATTTATAACTGCTACTGTTGCAATGGCTAAATTGCGCATGGTGATTTGCCATACGTGATTGTCACTTACGTGCAACTCAAAACGGTTTGGCAAATGATTATAAACTCTTTGTGCTCTAAGTGTAATTATATTTTTGAATAATTCTTTTTCTTGTGGATTTAAAAAATCATATCCTGCATCGTAAAACCATCCTAATGCTTCGAGAACTGCACCGCTTGTAAAATCATCTCCTGTGGCTAAACCATCGGGATCCATATTAGCAATATTTAATGCTCTGCGTTTTGCATCTAAAATAAATCGTTTGTCCTTGGTTAATTGATAGGCAATACACAAATTACGGACTGGTGTACCTACTGCATCACCAAAACCATGGTACATTCTTTCAATAATTAACTTTTTTTCCAATGGATTTTTCCCCGTTGTATCAATTACTCTTTGAGGTTTTTCTGTAGGAAGAGGAGCTAACATCAGTTTTTCAGCGAAAGCGATAAATGTTTTGGCTTCAGGATTTTCCAGATTATTTTTATAAAAATCTTCACCTATGCGATTCATATCCCATAATAGGGGATGTGAACCTTGGTTTCGTTTTAGCACTTCGGTTATTGGTGGAGATACTTTTTCATTGGCATATTTAGCATCAATTACAAAATCATAAACAGTAGACCAGGTCCATTGATTACTGCCTTTTAAAGCATACGCATATTTCCAGTACCATTTTCCTGGTTTTAATGATTGATGTAACGGATAAACAGCCCAACGCTGTTCTGAACTAGTAAGCAGCTCTTTTGTAAAATTTTTATCACTTGCCAACATTACTTTGTAACGCACATTGCCAATATTAGGATCTTCTGGGACTGCACTTCCGCTTTCCATAGGTTTTACCATGGTTTTGCCATTGGTTGCAGGCCAGAGTAAAGCAGGAGCATTAGTTGGCACCGTTATTCCGTTTATAGGATAAGGCCATTCGCGTACTCTCGAATGCAGTTTTTCTGCGTTTAATTTGATTGTTGCTGGTTCTTGTTGACTAAACGCGTTAAACGTGATTAACAATAACAAAGCAATTATTTTTTTCTTTATCATGATTCTTTTCTTTTCATCTGATTTATAATCCTGATACGAAAGTGTCTCCATTTATTTTGCACCAATTTTTTAAATAATTGCGCATTTCTACGAGTTTCTTTTTATGTGATTTATTTACTGCCAGATTAGTTATTTCTCCCGGATCTTTGCTCAAATCAAAAAGTTGCTCTTTAATCTCTCCTTTATTATAAACAATATATTTATAATCTTTAGTAATTACGGCACGACCACTTATACCTAATAATTCTTCGTTATCGGCAAAATCAGTTTCTATAACTAGTGTATCACGTAAGTCTAGCGCTGGATTCTCAATTTTTTTACTAATATCAATTCCTTTTAAATAGGTAGGTTTTTCTACGCCAGCAAATCCACAAATGGTTGGGATTATATCGATACCATTACAAACCAACATATCATCGGTGCGAGGTTCCCATTGTCCTATTTTGGAAATGATAAAAGGTACTTTTGCGGCTTCTTCATATAATATTTGTTTTTGGTTCCAGCTATGGCCTGCATAACCATCACCATGATCTGCTGTAAAAACAATAATCGTATTTTTTTCGATGCCATATTTCTTTAATGATGCCAATACCATTTCTATATAATTATCTACTTTTTCGACTAAGCGATTATACGCCCAACGGTATTGTCTCCATTGGTCTCCACTCCAGTTTACAGTAGGATAGGTGCGGGCACTTACTTTTTGTTGATCGCGTACTATTTGTGGTTCGTTATCTGGAATTCTCCAGTTAATCGGCAATGGCGGACACTGATCAACTGGAGGTGTTTTGGCCAATACATCCATTTTTAAATCTTCATCTCTTGCCCATTCGCAAATATCATGAGGATTTAAAAATGAAGCTACTAGCAAGAATGGGGTGTTTTTATTCTCTTTGATAAATCGAGCACAAAATGATGGTGTAGCTGCATCATTATAATCTTGAAAATTGGTGTTCTCGATATATTCAAAACCATGTTGACTCTTTTTTGTAGTAGGAACTGGTAAATGCCATTTGCCTACGTAACCTGTTTTATATCCTCCGTTTTGGAAGATTTTGCCCATCATTAATAAATCATCTGGCCATTGTCCGTCTTTTTCTGGTGCATTGCCAATAAAACCAGTTTCATAAGGCATTTTTCCGCTAAAGATCGCTGTACGGGATGGCGTACACAGTGGTTGTGCACAATAAGCTTTGGTAAAACGAACTCCGTTTTGCGCCAGCTTATCCATTGCAGGTGTGTGTAAGTCTTTGTTACCCGCAATACTCATCGCATCAGCAGTTTGCTGATCGGTCATGATAATGAGAATATTTGGACGTTCTTTGGTTTGAGCAATACTCATTAATGGAGTAATTATCAATCCTAGTACGCATAAAAGCAAAATGTTTTTTCTAAATTTCATATCTACTTATATTAATAGATTAGCTTATTATTATTTTTAACACATAGTCCCATCCCATCCCGAAGCTCAATGTCATTAAGATAAGAAAAACAGCAGTAATACTGTACCGAATATCTCTCTCGCAAAGTCGCCAAGCCGCCAAGTTTTCGCCTAAAATCTTTGCGCTTTTGCGTCTTTGCGAGAAAACAATTAACCATAATTAGCTCAAAAGGGCTTAACTTAATGACATTGCCCGAAGCTTTTGGATCGGTATCGGGACTATGCTAATCCTATTTTTTTCAAATTAACATCAACAAATAAAACTATTCTTTTGCTACCCTTTAAAACCACAAAACGAATTTAATCATCAATGCTTAAATAGGGTTTTAATTTTGTTCAAAATGATATTAAATTCAATTAAAACCCGTATTCAGTAACTTCTAGTTTGGTAATTCACTAGAAAAGATTCAATTGACAATTATTATTTCTTAGACTTATCGCTTAATGATTTTCCAAAATCTCTCCATATTTGGAATTCTTCGGGAGTTAGAATTGATTTTTCTTTTACTGATATCTCTTTTCTCCAAGTTTGTAGTTTTTCTTTTTTTTGTTCTTCGGTAAGTGTTGCGTCTTCTTTTATTGCTTTTTGAGTTTTTCCGTTCTCTGCAATTAAATTATGCATTTTGAGTTTGTTTTCATCACTAAGTTTCATGACTGTAAAAATGGAATCTCTTAATATTTTCATATTTTGAGGCTTGTTTTGTCCAAATGTAACTGTAGTCATTAAGGCGAAGCTTAATATCAATAGTATGTTTTTCATAATCATAAATTTTATTAGATTGATTTTTTTAAAATGCAAAAGCTAAAGCAGCTGTTTGACTTCCTACTAATTCTTTTGGTATTTCTATCACAACAGAATCTCCTTCTTGTTTCCAAACCACATTTTTACCTGTAGAAATTAGTTTTATTTTTTTTCCATTTGTTGGGATATTTCCTTTCCATTTTAATGTTGCAGGAATGGTTGTTCCTTCTTTTATACAAGAAATAGCATATTTCTTTTTACCATCTTTTGATTGTGTAAACCAAGTCGAACCATCGTTATAGTTTTCAGTGATTCGTGTTCCATAAATGGCTTCACCATTTACTTTAAGCCAAGCACCAATTTCTTCTAATGGTTTATTAATATATTCTGGAAATTCACCTTCAGCCGTTGGTCCCCAGCCTAAAAGTAGGTTACCACCTTTGGCTACAACTTCTACCAAAGTTTGTATTATCCAAGTGCCCGATTTTATTGGAGCTTTTTTTGTGTATCCCCAACCTTTAGCTATGGTAAGACAAGTTTCCCAAGGATCTTTTAATTGTACTTTTGGGATAGTTAATTCTGGTGTACGATAGTTTTCATAAGATCCGTGTACGGTTCTGTCTACCACTAAAATCCCAGGTTGTTTTTCTCTTGCCATTTTGGCTATTCTAGGCATATCTACATCTTGCGGATAGGGAGGATAGTAGGATTTACTACTTTGGACATATGCTTTTTCCATTTCTCCTGGCTGAGGATTTCTAACCCAACCACCATCTAACCATAAAATATCTACTTTGCCATAGTTGCCTAAAACTTCCCCTATTTGATTATAAGTGAAATCTTTAAATTTTTTCCATTGTTTTGGAAATTCGTTTGTGTTATAATTTGCATTACGATTTACTGTTGCAAAACGTGGCCACCAAAAATATTCTGAATGCCAATCGGGTTTAGAAAAATAAGCGCCAATCATCATACCTTGTTTACGATATGCCTCAAAAATATATTTGGTTACATCGGCTTTTGGGTTGTTTGCAAATGGCCCATTGGTAACTTTAAAATCGCTCTGTTGAGTATCGAACATCGAATAGCCTTCATGATGTTTGGTCGTAAATACCAGATATTTCATTCCTGCATTTTTAGAAATTTCAGCCCATTTTTGGGGATTAAATTTAACAGGATTAAAGCTTTTTGATTGATCCCAATACCATTTTTTATATTCTTCGTATGTTTTTGTAGTATCTCTTCTTTTCCAAAGTTCGTTAACTAAAGGCCACGATTCATTCATGGCAGTTATACTGTAAAGTCCCCAGTGTAAAATAACTCCAAACTTTAAATCCTGCCATTTGTCTAATTTTTCACGAACTAATGGATCTGTAGGATATTCGTATTCGCCAGAAGCTTCGTGAACATCTACTTGTGCTTGCCCAAAAAGTGGAAGAAAAAAAATGACTAATAAAACTATTATTCTACACATAAGTTTATAAATTAATATTTAGGATTCTGACGCGTAATTGACTTATTTACATCTGTTTCATTTTGAGGAAACGGATATAATTCATGCTTACCGCTTACAAAGTTTGTTACAGATGGATAAAAATAACCCGAACGAATCAGTTTTACTGCTGCACTTGTCTCGGCTATTTTATCTGCCAAAATTCCCCATCTTATTAAATCGGCTCTACGCATACCTTCGTTACTAAGTTCCCAAGCTCTCTCTTGTTGTAATGCCTTAAGAAAATTAGCTTTGCTTAATCCTGTTGTAAGATTCATTTCTGTAGTTGTTAGTTTTGGTAAAACTCTTGCTACAGCAGTTGCTCCAGAACCTTTTCCGTCTACACTGGTAATCGTTACAGTAGGCTCAGATGTATATCCATCTCCTGAACGCAACATACCAATTGTACTAATACCACCACTTGCTAGTGTAACTACTGCAGCTGCAGCATCTGTACCACCGCCACCAGTAATTTTTATTAAAACATTGGCTGCCGATGTATATCCTGTTCCTTTGTTTTTTAAATCAATAGCAATTCTGCTACCTGCTATATCACCACCAAAAGCTCTTTTTCTTACCTGATTAATGGCATCATAAGCAATGGCATTTGGTCCTTCGTTTAATTCATTTTCTACTTCGGCACGCATTAACAATAAGTCTGAATAACGCATCACCACCCAGTTTATATGGGTATAAGATCTCTCTTGTGTAGAATTAGTTTGGTATTCTCTATTCCATTTTGCAGCTGTCCAGCTTTCGTCTTGTTTTGCGGTTAAAAGGGCTACTTTATTTCCCTGTGCATTAATTGTATATGTTGCTATAGAGAAATCTCGTCTTTGATCTCCTTCGGTAAAGCTATTATAAAATGGTTTTGGTACTAAGCATCTGCCTATACTAGTAGGATAAACACCATTTGATGTTAATGCTCCATTAAAATATCCAACCCAAGATCCATTCTCTTTTGCTCCGGCAGAATTAAAAAACGCAACCTGAAAAATGTTTTCGGTAGGTTCTAAAACGTGCAGACATTGGTTTTTAAATACTTTAGAATAAGATGGATTTAATTTATACGGATTTTGCGCCATAATATCATTAATTTCCTTTTGTGCTAATTGGTAATATTCTTTGTAATTAGCTGGGCGTTTGATCGTTCCATCTGCATTTAAGGAATATCCCCCTGCAAAAAGAGCTACTCTGGCAAGCATGGCTTTTGCGGCCCATTTATTAACGCGTTCATCTACTGGTGTTTGAACTGGCAAGACAAGCGCAGCTTCTTGCATATCTTTTATGATTTGTGTGTATATTTCATAACGATCTACAAGTCCTCCTCTAAGATTATCTCCTGGTTGTGAGCTTTTTGTTTTAAAAGGAACATCTCCCCATAAACGTACTAACTCTGAATAGTAAAAACCACGCAAAAATTTTGCTTCGCCAATCATTCTGTTTAGTTGATCTTTTTCAGCTTGACTTCCATTTAAATACGAATCCATTTTAGGTATTCTCTCAATCACCACATTTGCTCTGTCTATGCCTTCGTATAATTTACTCCATACAAGGTAGAATGTGTTTGTTTGAGAAATTCCCTGGTAATGTGCTACAGTACGCCAATCATCAGAACCTATTCCGCTTAATTGACCAATATCTGTATCTGCATCAAAAGTTAAAGACATATTCCAACCATAACTATCTACAGATGACATTGGCTCATAAACTCCTAATGTTGCCATATAGGCTTCATTTATATTACTAAAAAAAGCATCCGTTGTAAAGTAGGAGTATGGTGTTACTTCTAGTTCTTTTTCGCAAGAATTAAGCGGTAATAGTAGGCAAGTTATCCCAGCTATTGCGATTGTTCTAAAGGAAAATATATATTTTTTCATTTTTTTAAGCTTTAAATTATAGTGAGATATTTAAACCTGTAAGGAAGGTTTTGCTTCTTGGATAAGCACTAAAATCGACTCCTCTTGTTATGGCGCTATTTATAACACTTACTTCTGGATCATACCCTGAATATTTAGTAAATACGTACACATTATTAGCAGTAAAATAAATTCTTAAGTTTGAAATTTTCGTACTACTCAACCATTTTTTCGGAAAAGTATATCCTAAACTTATATTGTTGATTCTCAAGAATGAACCATCCTCTATAATATCACTATACAAACGTCCTGTTGAATTACCATTAAATGCGGGATTCTTTTTCCCAGCATTTAGAGCTTCTAGTTCAGCAGGATTAGTAACACGTTGTCCGCTTGAGTTAATAGTTGTCCATCTATCAGCATATACCGCAAATGTGTTTAGGTTTTCCTGATTAAGCCTTGAATTGTTTAGCATATTTGCATTATAGATATCATTACCTACTGAGAAATCTAAAAATATACTAAGATCTAATCCTTTGTAACTAAATGTATTATTTAAACCTCCTGTATATTTAGGATTAGAATTTCCTATTGCAGTTCTGTCAAGATCATTAATTACACCATCTGGCACACCGTTTGGCCCGCTAATATCTTTAAATTTTATAAATCCAGGTTGTACCACAACATTATCGCTAACCACACCCGATTTTAAAGTATAGGTATTAAGCGTAGGGTTATAATCAAAATCACTTACCTGATACAAACCATCTCTTACATAACCGTACATAACTCCAACTGGTCTTCCTACTTCAAGGATATAGTCATTTGCATTGGTGTAACTATTTGTTATTAAAGAGTTTTCTCCTTCGCTTAAAGCAAGTACTTTAGTCTCATTAAAGGCGATATTAAAACTTGTATTCCAACTAAAATCAGCTTTTTTGATGTTTACAGTATTCAATGTAAATTCTAAACCACGATTAGAAGTTGCTCCAATATTCTGAAACTGCTTTTTAAAACCAGAGCTTGCTGGTACACGTGTGTTATAAAGTAAATCTTTAGAACGGTTTTCATATACCTCGGCTGTAAGTGAGATGCGTTGTTTAAAAAATCCTAAATCTAAACCTATATTAGTCGATTTTGTAGCTTCCCATTTTAATTGTGGGTTAGGAATATTATTTTGATACGCTGTAATATTTGATTGATTATTAATAGGGTAGGATCCTAAATTAAAAATACCTAATGCTGCATAATTTGCAATTCGGTTGTTTCCAGCTTCACCATAACTTACACGAAGTTTTAAATCTGAAAATTCAGGTATGCTTCTCATAAAATCTTCTTCGATAATTCTCCATGCAGCAGATACTGAAGGAAAATAACCCCATCGGTTATCTGCACCAAATTTTGAAGATCCATCGGCTCTTATACTTGCTGCAAATAAATATTTATTTTTGAATGCATAACTTGTTTTTGCAAAAAATGACAACATTTTATCATCCTCAGCATATGATGTTGGGATTCCGGCAATTGTACCTAATTGTAATTTATCCCAACCTAAGTTTACATCTGGAAATGCACTTGCACTTGCATTAATTCCTTCAGAATAATTATAAATATATTCCTGACCTGCTGTAACATCAAATTTATGATTTTTAGCAAAGGTATTACTGTATGTTAGGACATTGTTATAGTTTAAACGGTTAGATGTGGTGTAAGTAACTCCACCATTAGGTCCGCCGCTTCTGATAGCCTGAATACCTCTGGCATCGTTAAAATATTTATCGCTATTATTATTATCTGTATAACTAACTAATCCGCGATATACCAACTTAGGAGTTAAATTATACTGAAGTTGAAAATTCATATTAAGAGACTTTTTAATAGCTTCTCTTTTCTGACTATCTATTGTAATCGATGGACTCTGAAATATAGGTGAATCCTGATTATCAAATGGATCTACAACAAGAGTTTTAAGATCTTCATCTACACCATTTTTCCCTATTGTAGGGCGGTATTGTAGCAAAGTTTGCAACATACTTAATCTTGCATTTCCACCTTCGCCTGTATCTAATCCTGTTATTTTTTGATTGGAATAGTTAACAATTGCGCTCACAGTTAATTTTTTACTCACATTATGAGTTACTGCTAATTTTGCAATATTTTTTACCGATTCGCTTCCAAGCATGATACCTTGGTCATTATTTACAGAATAAAAAGCATTGAAGTTAGTTTCGCTTCCGCCACCGCTGAAACTTATTTTGTGATATTGAGTTTCTACAGCTTTTCCAAAAATTTCTTCTTGCCAGTTAATACCCGGTCTGTTTTGATAAAGAGATGCTAATTCATCATATGTTCCAAAATTTTTCGTGAATTTCTGCAATTTTGCATCGTCAGTCGCTCCTTCGTACATTAATTGAACATAATCATACGGTTTCATTACGTCAAGTTTTCTGGCAATCGTTTTTATTCCTCCATAAGTATCATAACCAATTGTCAGTTTTCCGCCTTTTGGTTTTTTAGTCGTAATAAGAACAACTCCGTTTGCACCCTGAGCTCCATAAATAGAAGTAGAGGAGGCGTCTTTTAAAACATCTACAGATTCTACATCTGTTTGATCAATAAAGCCTAATCCGCCAGTTTGAGCCACTCCATCTACAACATACAATGGTTCGTTACTTTGTGTAATAGATGTTCCTCCTCTAATCCTTAACGAAGGTTCAGATCCTGGTGTTCCATCGGCCATTGTAACTTGCATACCTGCTATACGACCTTGCAAAGCTTGCGCAACGTTTTGCACTGGCATTTTTGCAATTTCTTCACCTTTTAAAGATGATATAGCTCCCGTAAGATTTTTTCTTGATTTTGTTCCGTAACCTACAACAACTACTTCGTCTAGATTATTAGCATCATCTACTAATTTTGTATTTATAGTTGTTCTGTTTTTTACATTTATTTCTGCGGTTTTTGTTCCCATAAAACTAAATACCAATGTTGCATCTGGTTTTACTTTAATTTGATAGTCTCCATCCATTGATGTAACCGTACTATTTTTGGTTCCCTTTTCGTAAACTGTTGCTCCAGGTAATGGTAATTGTTGGCTATCAGTTACAACACCCTTTACGGTTATAGTCTGTCCGTACGTAACTTTACAAACTAGAAGCAACAAAAATAAAAATATAGTCCTTTTCATATTTTTTGTTTAAACGGGAATAAGTTTTACCCTCTTATTTCCTAATTGATATTATTTAAATTGATATTCGATTTTGATTTATAAATTTTGTTATTTCTCAAAAGATATTCATCAAATAATTTTTCATGAGCCTTATAGAAACTCTAAATTAGTTTTTATCATAAGTTGGGTTTTTAGTGTTAGTTAATGTGGTTATTTTTTTTTAATCAATTATTGAATTGTTATCAGTTTAATAAATTATAACAATTTGTTAACTGGGAGAAAAACGCTGGGGAGTTTTGCGTCTGATAAATAAAAACGAAGGTGTGTTGGTTTATTCATTTTGTGGCTTATTTAAATTTGATTTTGGTTTAACAAAAACAAATATATACATCAAGGGTACATCAATGTTTTGAATACGTCCAAAATACTATTGAATTTGATTAATACGCCCTTTAAACAAAGGAAAAACAAGAAAAAACTTAAACTATTTTTGCTTCAATTTTTGAAGAAAACACCGCTATTACTGGACAATTTTGAGATAGAAAGTAGAGGAGAATGGTTAAATAAAATTTAATGAAATGTTAAGTAAATTTGACCAATAAAGGCAATTAAGTACTACTTTTATTGCAATTTTGATTGAGAATTTGATATTACATTTCTCTTTTTTATATGGTATTGATTTTTTTAAATCTATTTAACAATAAATAATTCAAAATTTTAGAAAAATGAAATCCTGATGAGTTATTTTCTGTTTATAAAGTGCCTTTTTTAGGTGCAAATTCCGCAAAGTTTTACGAGTTTTTCTATTAATTTTTTAGCGCAGATTGTCCATATTAGTACGCGGATGATACAGATTCGCTATCGCGAAAACACAATCCCGAAGCGTCGGGACGGATTTTTTTCAAATAACTATTCTATTTTTTTGCCTACGTTTTCAGCTCCAAATAACCACAAAATTGTCATCCTGACGAAGGAAGACACGAGCGATAGCAAACTGGCGAAGCAATCTCCGCAAGTAACTCAATATACAATGTCCATATTAGTACGCGGATGATGCGGATTCGCTAGAGCGAAAACGCGGATAAAAACGGATTTTCTCTCATCACAATACAAAGTTTCTGAGGAGATTTAGATTGTTTTAAAATCCGTCCCGACGCTTCGGGATCAGCGTCTTTACTTATGTAAATCCGCGTCATCCGCGTACCATTATAGGCATTGTATATCGAGTTACTTGCGGAGATCCTTCCTTCGTCAGGATGACAATTTTGTGGTTATTTGTAGCTAAAACTTGGGGAAACATAGAATAGTTATTTCAAAAAGTCCATTTCATCCGCGTACCATTTTAGCTGACAGATATGTTTGAAACATAAAAAAGCGCCTAAAAATTACTTTCTAGACGCTTTAACAAATTGAACTACTTGTTTATAATTAGAATGATTTAGTCATTCAAACTAGCTTTTATATGACTTTTTTTACCATCAACAATAATACTCAGGTCTATATTTCCTTTTTCAAAATCATTACCAGAATTTAGTTTAATACTGATTTCAGGAGCTTTATTGCCATCATAAGGATATACAACACTTATAAATTGTTGTGTTTTGTCATCATTCTTTGGTTTCTCGAAAGCAAAAGCTGGTCTTGCTGTTTCCTTTGCGTATGAATAGGATACTTTTCCTTCTTCTTCGTTAAGAATAACTTTATCACTATTTAATGACTGAATTAATAGGTTGTTACCATCTGCATATGTAGTATATACTCTATTATTAGCTTTATCATAAACAGGTTTGCTATCTTCTTTTAACTGAAAATGTACTCCTAAATTCCCTGTTGCTTTACCTATTGCTTTATCAATTATTATAAAATATTTTTCGTTGATAAAAAGTACACTACGCTCGTGGTTTAAACTTGTATAACTAGGGTTTGTATACGTTAGTATATCAAGGTTTTTACTCGTTTTCCATTTCTTTTGCTCTGCTTTGGTAATAACCATATTCTGATTATCTAAGGTAAGCGTACTATGAACTCTTGTTTGGCGGAACCAGTTTCTCATTTTGGTAACTTCGGCATCTCCGCTGTAAATATAACAACCACTATCTGGTGTAAAATTGCGTCCTTTTACCCAAAGTTCAAAAGTTCCGTTATCAGGTTGTGCATGAAATTCTGCAGGTGGTCCAGCTTTTAAAATTAGTATGGTTGCTTTATTATCCCATCCGTTTCTAAACGTGTAAAAACCTCCATTTGGGAATGCATTTGATAGATAATCAGGTAGTTTACCCGATGCTCCTTCTGTAGCATAATATTCGATAAGCCCATCTTGAGGGAACATTTTTGACCAACTTGAAAATTGTTTTATTCTTACTTTTTTATCGACTACCCAAGTATCACCAAACATAGGATAGTTATAGTCAGGAAAAGATATATTGGCTGTAACATAAACCATCTTTTCGATTGTTTTAATGTAGGATTCTGGAAATTCTTTTTCTACACCCGCCATTTTTGCAGAATTATATGCTTTTGTAAAAATTTCGATACAACCTACATGATACGTTGGTGAAAGTTCCCATTGTACACCATCGGCAAATACTTGCAGTTTTATTTCGCGGTTCAGGATTTCGATACCACTTTTGCGCCATTCTTCAGCTTGTTTAAATTCAGGAAAAAATGCTCCTGCGCCTAATACACGCTGTGCTTCAAACAATAAATGATTTCCTTCTTTACTATAATGTTTAGGGATATAAGCTGTTTGCTTATTAAAGCTATTTAAGAATTCTAATAAGAATGCTGGAGTAAAGTTTGGCGAAACTACAAATAAATTAAACGTTCCTGGGAAACTCTGTATACGCTCAGAAACTTCTAACGGACGCCAAGCGATACTATCATTTCCTTTAGATCTTCCTAAATAATTCTTCTTTTCCCAATCACGAAACTGGAAAACCCATTCTTTGGCATATTTCTCATCTCCGCTTACACGATATGCCATTCCCATAGATTGCCACCAGGTTACGCGGTGTAATTGCCAACGAATCTCATTGTCTTTTATAGGCCAATAATCCCAATCGATATCTTTGCCATAGTCAAAAAATCCATATCCTTTATGCGGCTGAAATTTATGTAATAAGGCATTGTCTGCTTTTTCCTGATTGGCTTTGCCAATATCTTTTCCTCTAAAACGGGCTTCATCACCAACATTAAAATCAGGATGTTTGATGTTTTTACGATTGCGGTAATAGGTAAGTAATTCTTTGGCTGCATCATCATACTTTGCTTCAGTAAAAAGTTTGTTTACTTTTTCTAAACCCGGATAGGCAAGATTAATGTTGTCAAAACTTGCCTTAGTAATAGGAGCTTCTTGTGCATGGGTTAAGCAAAATGTCATTAGCATAAAAAATAATGCTGCTGTTCTTTTTAAATTTATCATTGGTTTTTAATTAAATAGATTTAATTTCTGTAATAATTAAGTAGCTATTTATATTGATATTTTACGTCAAAAATAGCTTCTTAATGTCTTTATTTATTCATTAAATTGATTAATGTTTTTATTTATTGTTTTATCAGTTTTACTGTTCTTTTATTGTTACCCTGATGTATTTCGGCAAAATATATTCCTGAATTAAGATCACTCCCTAGTACAATTGTTTGATTATAATCGGCTTTTAAAGTCTTTATTTTTCTTCCTAAAGCATCAAATACAAGTACATAAATTCCTTGTGTAGAATTTCCTTTTACGTTTATCTTAAAGTCTGTTTGCGTTGGGTTGGGAGCAACAATTACTTTTAATCCGTTTGCATCTTCGTCTTTAGGATTGTTAGTTCCTAGAGATGAGTTTATCAATTCTGTTTGTATAGTTAAACCGTTAATAGTACTAAAACTAATATCGGTATTAGTACCATTAATAGCCGCTGTTACATTATTTGTTGGCGATACTAAAACCCAATTACCTGCAATAGTAAGTGTAACAACATCAGTTTGTGGTTCTCTGTTTAGTATTGCGTTTTGACCACTAATCTGGCTCCATTTATAAGTTTCGGTAGCTGATAATAACCCCAGATTTGGATTCGTAAGACTTACTTTTAATTTATTTCCTCCATCTGTTTTTTGAGTCATTACTATAGCTGGTTTATTTACACTTATCACAGCATCATAAGCAAATACAGTCGTTGGGTTAAAAATAACGTAACTAAATATGGCATCTGGTACATACTCAACAATATGCGCCTGATTATTTTGTTGATGAATTTTAAAATAAGAATCAAAATTATTAGCCAGTTGTTGTGTCACTGTTTGACCACCTTGCATTACAATTGCATACTGAAATTTCCCTGCCGTAGGAGCAATACCATGATTTATATATGCTGTAGCAAAATTACCTGTAGTATTAACCGTATTGGCATTATTACGAGAGATTTGTGCTGATCTGGTAACTGTAATAGCTTCAGTATTGCTAGGATTTGCAGGAATTACATAACCATTTCCAATTGCATCGGTTGCCCAAAAATCACCGCCAGTTTGTGTAATCGTAAAACTAGTTCCTGTAGCAGAATTTCCATTTACGTAAGTAGGAGTGTTGGTATCTGCCAGAGCAGTTTGAAACAAAGTAGTATGAATAGGAAAGGTTCCGTTTGTGTCCTGAATATTAGAACCTAAACAAAGTATGATATCTTTAAAAAAGAAATTAGATTTTAAGGCTGTCATTCCTGTTGCGGAATTAAAATCTCTATAATCCATACCAAAAACTCCATTGTTATCAAGAGATGCATGAGCCAGAAAAGACTTTCCGTTCATTTCTCTCATTGTACCAATTGCGAGTATACTTAACGGAAGATATGCTACTGTAGTTCCAGGTACGTGCGACCAATCCCAGCCATTTTCTATATAACCATTTGTAGCACGGGTCATTTGGCTTCCTTTTGTAAGTAACTCCAAAGCTCCTGCAGAAGTATATCTTCCAAAAACATTTTCGGTACTCGAATTCTCAAAATGCCAAATATGCTTGCTTGTTCCTTTTGCACTTACCTGAAATCCGTTATACTTATGTACGCTTAATCCCGCATACGGAAAACTAAACTGTGCTTCGGTTATTTCGGGAAGAGGAGTAAGTCCTGAGTTTAAAGTTTGCAAAATATCCATTACACCACTAGGTGTATAAATCATGGTAATCGATAAGGCATTCTGTCTTAACAAAGCAGTATTAGCAGTTACAGATATATCCCAAAGTCGGACAAACTCTCTTCCTGCATCTTGATTACTAGCAGGATCTGTTACATATAAAAATGCCAAAGCTTGTCTTAAATCATTTATTGCATCAGTATTAGTAGGGAATCTTCCGGCAAGTCCTAAAGGCATTTCGAAATCTTTACTGAATTTACTATAGTTTAAAATAGCACTTTTTAAATTGCTTTGTGCATCTGTATTTAATTCATACGCCGAATTTTTCAGCATCATATTCATGATAGAGGATTGCTGTAAAGCCTCTACACCATAAGTATTAGAATATGCTCCTCTGTGATGATAGGTAATAAAATCGGGTTTAATACAATCGTTCCATCCATTGCCGATTTTTAAGGCATTATTAATAAACCTTTTTAGAAAATCCATATTGGCAAGTCTGGAATTGTCTGAATCATCCTGAGCTAAGACATAGCAAAGTCGTTGTTGAACTGACGAACGAATAACATCTGTATTAAAACCTGGATTAGTAAAATTAAACGGTTGAAATTCTGGTGCTATAAAAGCGGTAAGCGCATTAAGTGCTCCCATATGATGCGTAAATTCTCCTGCTGTAACTAGTTCGTCTTTCATTAAGAAAATTGCTGTTGCATATCCCGAAGAACGCAGGCATACACCATGACCACTGGTAATAATCTCTTCGGTAGCAGGAATTGAAACGTAATCAAAATTGGTTGTACTACTTATCCCTTTTGCTTTCATATAATTAAAAAGACTTAGGATTATATCTCTAAGTGCCGGACTATGATAATCTGGATTAGGAGTGGTACTTGAACCTTTTAACTGATATAAAAATACGAGTCTAATTAGTTTTTGTTCTACAAGTACCTGATAGGCATTTTGATCTGCACTTACAGTAAAATTCCAAACTGGTCCCGGATTAGCAAAATTATACGCAGATAGATTTTTGGCAGCAATTCCGTTGCTCAGGAATCGGCTGTATCTCTCATTAACTTGTGTTTTCGAATAATCAAGATTTTCACCCGTGAGCCAATTTCTATATTTTGTTTTAATGCTATTTATATCACTCATTTGAGCGTACGAAAAGTTGAATACTATGGCAATTAGCCATCCGGATAAAAATAATTTTTTACGCATAAGATTATTTATTAAATAGTTTCATTTATTATTTTCTGTATTCTTAGCCATTCATCCGTCATCAACTTTAACTCATCAACCACATCAAAATAGTTTACTTATAAAGGTATTTCATTGTTTAATTTTAAATCAAGTTTTTATATTTTTTTAGAAGTTTAAATTTTCTTTAATATGACTAGTTTTATTATCAATAGTTAGTATTATATCAATTATTCCTTTAGATAGATTATGTGCTGTATTTTCGATGATTTTTACAACTGGTGCAGTAGTACCATTGTATGGATATAGTATCGAAATAAAACCTTGAGTTGTAGTATCGCTTTTATTTTTTTCGAAAACAAAAGCCGGACGGCTAGTTTCTTTTTGATATTGGTACGATACAAAACCAGATTCTTCTTTTAGGCTTACTTTATCTTTATCTAACACTTGAATCAAGAGATTATTACCATCGTTATAATTAGTAATAATGCTATTGGTTGAAGCATTAAAAGTGGCTTTACTATCTTCTTTTAGATTATAATGAA
The DNA here is from genome assembly GCF_002156885.1 of Flavobacterium sp. AJR. NCBI lineage: Bacteria > Pseudomonadati > Bacteroidota > Flavobacteriia > Flavobacteriales > Flavobacteriaceae > Flavobacterium > Flavobacterium sp. AJR. The sequence goes on from NZ_NCWQ01000050.1 coordinate 24,675, forward strand.
TTCCTAAATTACCTGTAGCGCTCCCTATTGCTCTGTCTATAATTACAAAAAAAGTTTTGTCTATAAAAAGAAAGGTTCTCTGATGATCTAAATCCTTGTAACTAGGATTTATATAAGAAAGCTGCTGAAGATTACCATCTGGTTGCCACTTTATTACTTTAGCATCATTTATGATATTTTTATTATCAATAGTTAGGGTTTGATGTGCTTTGGTAGAACGATACCAATCTCTTTTTGAGTTTTCCTGATTACCAACATTGGCGTAGATAAAACTACCTGAGTCGGGAGTAAAATCACGACCTTTTACCCAAAGAACAAAATTACCATTGTCTGGATGTGAGTGAAACTCTGCAGGAGGCCCAACTTTAATTTGCATTACTGTTGCTGCTAAATCCCAGCCATTTCTAAAAGCATAAAAACCTGCATTAGGCAAACTACTAGAAAGATAATCAGGTTGTTTTCCTGATTTACCATCTGTTGCATAATATTTAATCTGTTCGTTTTGTGGGAAAGCTTTAGCCCATTTCTCATAATTTTTGAGCATCAGACTTTTATTTGTTAAAAACGAATTGCCATATAAAGGAAACGTATAATCCGGAAATGAATATTTGCCCACAGCAAGAATCATTTTTTCGACCAGATTGCGGTAACTTTCCGGAAACTCATTTTCAGCACCGTTTAATTGGGCAATTTGCAATGCATCTAAAAATATTTTAATGCTTCCGATATGGTAAGAAGGGGATAGCTCAAACTGAACTCCGTCTGGTAATACTTGCTTTTTAATTTCTTCGTTTAATACTTCAATACCGCTTTTACGCCAAGTTGTAGCTTGTTTTAATTCTGGAAATGAACTTCCTGCATACATTAAATGAAGTGCTTCATACAGTCGATGATTACCTATATCGGTGTAATTTGCCATTACATAATTTGCCTGTTCATTATAGGAGTTTAAAAATTCCATTAAAAAAGCAGGCGTAAAATTTGACGAATCTAAAAACATATTAAAATAACCCGACCAATGATTAAGTCTAAAAGAAACAACAAATGCCTTCCAAGCGTAATCTTTATCATCAGGATATGCGCCTTGTTTGTTTTTCTTGATCCAATCACGCACTTCGAGTACCCATTCCTGAGCATATTTCTCATCGCCAGTACTATTATATACAATCCCTAATGGTTCCCAAAAAGCTGTACGATGCAAAAAGGTTGTTACTAATTGATCTTGTACCGGACGATATTGCCAATTAATATCTTTGCCATAATCGTAAGCAGGATATCCTTTATGGGGCTTAAACTTGTGTAATAATATATTGTTGGCAAGCTCTAATGTATTAGCATTTACCTTTTTGCCAGCTAAATTTTCTTTATCAGCAGGATTAAAATCCAGAGATTTAACACCAGTACGAGTTCTATAATATTTTAAAAGTGCAGCGGCAGCATCTTCATATTTTTTAGAAACGACCAATGCTTTTACTTTTTCAAGTCCTTTGCTATCAAGATTAATATTCTCAAAACTTGATTGATTGATTTTTACTTCTTGCGCAAAAATATTTTGCACAAGAAGTAAGATAAATGCTAAAATGAATGTATATTTTTTAATCTTCATTTTTAATTTATTAAATTATGATTTTTCCGAAAAATCTATTTTTTTGATGGTAGCATATCTTTTTAAAGCTTCCAAATAATAATAATCTGCGTAATCAAGTGGTGTATCAATTTCTGAATTATACAAAAATGCACCTACACTATGTTTTAATAAAAAATAACTATTTTCACCCGGTTTAGCCAAATAAGCATCTGATGATAATGATTTCAAAATGTCTTCGGCATAATCGGCATATTTTTTTCCGTCTTTTACCTGAGTGCTTAAATTTAGTAAAGCTGATGCAATAACTGCAGCTGCCGAAGCATCTCTTGGTGCAAGTTCTGCAGTATCCATTGCATTATGTACATCAAAATCCCAAACTGGTACCTTATCTTTAGGCATACGCGGATGGTTCATGATAAAAGAAGCAATATTTTCTGCTTGTTGCAAAAACTTAGGATTCTTGGTGTTTTCATAACACATAGCATAGCCATAAAGTCCCCATGCTTGCCCACGAGCCCAAGCCGAATCATCGGTAACACCTTGATGTGTTCCTTTGCGTAATACTTTGCCTGTTTTTTGATCATAATCGACTAAATGATACGAGCTATAATCTTTTCTGTAGTGATTTTTCATCGTTGTCAATGCATGAGTACTTGCTGCCTTTGCATAATCTGGTTTATTAAACTCAATGGCACTCCAATATAAATACTCAAGATTCATCATATTATCGATAATTACAGGATAATGTAACCAAGCAAAATCCCAAGAACGAATAGCTCCAACTGTTGGGTTAAAGCGAGCATAAAGATTTGCAGCACCATCGGCAAGTACAGGAAGATAAGCTTTATCACCAGTAATTCTATAAGCATTTCCGTAAGAACAGTAAAGCATGAAACCTACATCATGGGTGTTTTTTATATTTCTGATAGAATCTAAAGCTAGGGTAAACTTTTTAGCTTCTTCTGCCATTATTTTGTCACCAGTAAGTTCATATCCGTACCAAAGACTTCCTGGGAAAAATCCAGTTGTCCAATCGGTTAAACCTGCCAATCTTACTGATCCATCAGGATTTACTGAACGTGGGTTCTTGCCTGGTTTGTAAGTTTGAGCCGCTTTGTTTAATTGAAAATGAATTACTTCTGTTGTTTTTTTGAACCAATCAAAAGAGGGATCATCTTGTTTAGGTTTGGCAAAGGAGCTTATGGTAACGGTAGTGATTGCTAAAAATAGGCTAAAGGTTTTTTTCATGGTTTGATATTTTTATTTATAATCTTTTGTTCTAAATCTTTAATTAAGCGAAGTTAGACGGGAGTTAGAAAACGAACTTTCAAATTTTATCATAAATGTTTCGAATTTGTGTAAACATCATATTTTATGCGTCTATTCAAGTTAATTCAATCATTTATCAGAGAAAATAGTCAATCAATAATGAGTAAATTTGTTGCTTATAAATGGGATGATTTTATAAAACTCATTTAAAACAATTATGGAAGACTTCTTAAAACAAATCAATTTATATTATCCTATCTCCGATGAAACTTCACAAGCTTTGTTGGGTATTTGTAGAGTAAAACATTTTAAGAAAAACGAATTAATACTTCAGGCGGGAGATTTAGCATTGTATTATTATTTTGTACAGAAAGGCTTGCTTGGCTATTATACTATTGATGAAAATGGGGATACGATTTATAAAATCTTTTTTGAAGAGAATAACTTTGTAGCATCTACAGCAGCAATTATTGAAGACAAGCCCAGTAATTTTAATATCATAGCCTTAGAAGATGTAGAATTGATTGTTTATCCTGCAAATGCTTTTCGCGAATTGGTTAAAAAACATCATGATCTAGCATTATTTCATATCAATTATCTAGAGAGAAATTGGGTGGTAAGAAAAGAGCCTTTAGAAATAAACTTAAAATGGGAATCGGCTACACAGCGCTATATCGAGTTATACCAAAACCAACATTTGTTCCAGAGGTTAAAACAACATCATATTGCATCGTATTTAGGTATTACGCCAACTCAGTTAAGTCGTATTCGTAAAGAAATAAACTTTTAATCCATCAACATTTGTAAACTTTTTTGCTTTTTATATATCTGACTTTTGTCTTATAAATAAAAAACAAAAAAATGAAAACATTACTTACCACAGTTGGACTACTTGCCTTATCAGTATCAATTTCTGCTCAGAAAATCATTCATAAGAATGTATATAGCAAAAAGATGAATAAGGAAATTGAAACCGTAATTATTACACCAAATCTTGTAGATGGTGAAACATATAAAACCATTTATATACTCCATGGTTATAGCGGTAATCCTGATAGAACATACAAGCAGGATATTCCTGATCTTGTAAGCAAATCTCAAAAAAATAAGACTATTTATGTTCTACCCAATGGTAATTTTAATAGTTGGTATGTAGATAGTCCTGTGGATAAATCTTCGCAATATCAAACTTTTATCGGGAAAGAATTAGTTGATTATATCGATGCTAATTATCCAACAATCCAGAACCGAAAGTTTAGAGGAATCTTAGGATGGAGTATGGGTGGATATGGCGCAACAAATATCGGAATTGCGTATCCAGATACTTTTTCGATAGTAGGAAGTTCATGTGGCGCATTAGATTTTAATCGATTTGGAGAAAGTTTCCATAATTATCAAGTAGATAAATTTTTAGGCGAATTTAAAAGTTTACCAAAGCAATACTTAACATTTGATAAAACGAAACAAATGCAAGCCTCAAATCAGTTTTATATATTTGATTGTGGTACAGAAGATGCCCAAATGATTGACATGAACAGAGATTTTCATAAACTACTAACAAATGAAAAAATTGAACATTTTTATATAGAATCTCTGGGCGCACACGATACAAATTATTGGAGCAAAGCGTTATCTAATCAGTTGGTTTTGTTTGAAAATTATTTTGGAAGTGAGGGAAAGTAAAAACTTATGTTGATTTGAATTTGTACTATATAAGTTTAACTTAAAAGATAATTCCTGTTTTAGCAAACGGGAATTATCTTTTTTAATTATGATTGCGGGCACTGATTGAAAATCAGCACTATCTTTGCGTATAACTGAGCGATCTAGTGAGCAATAATTGGTTCACTTAAATCCTGGGAAGCTTCATAAACATCATGTCCTTTCTCAATAGTTTAGAAAATGGTTTGCGAGTAGAGGAATTAAAAATATAGATGATTACACAATTCAAATGAGTGCGAAAAATCACTTAAACTCTGTACATGGTAGTGGGAAGTGGAACCAGCATTGGGCGGATTTCATTAAAACAAATCCAAATGCAACACCATCTCAAATATTTTACCAAGCAGAATCGATGTTAAAACAATATGGTTTAGAACATTCTAGGTATGTTCCCTGGAAGATAAAAAAATAAAGAAAGATGAAAAACGTGTCTATTAATAATGAATCTTTAGAATTGAATGTATACAGTCAATATTATATTATTGATGTTCTTTATTTGATAGATATAAAAAATGAATTTTTAAAAGCTAGTTCTTTGCCAGAAGATATTAGAAAGGAGGTTTTTCCTTATACAGATACACCTTTTGCACTATATAAACCAGATGAGAGTACTTTTTATATAAATCAGATTATAAAAGTAGATTATGATGAAGTTATTTTAGAAGATTTCTCTTTTTTTTCGACTGATACAGGATTAATAGTATTTATTTCAGAAGATATATTAATAGAGTTTTTAAAAGATTTCAATTATGAAGATTTAGTTGATTCAGAAAATGAATTGATAAATGAAATATATTGGAAACAAATAATTTCAAAGTTTAAGTTGGTAGACGTTGGATTAGTCTTAGCAGGTTCAGATTCAGAAAATGACTTTGATGGAAGTGGAACATATAAAGTTACCCCGCTCTCCGAAGTGTTCAAACGAAGCGCTGTGCGAACGTCTCCGACTTCGTCCCCACAATCAAAAGAAAACACATAAAACCTCGTCAAACATTGACGAGGTTTTATTATGGAGTAGAATGTCCCACCTCTCCGAAGCCTTTTAATCTGATTGAAATAGTATCTGTGCTAAGACACTAACCTTTATTTATTATATCTAATTTGATATCAGGAAGTATCATTATTTTAGCTCATAGAAATCTCTTTTCCCAATTTTAATTTTAGATTTTACTTTTAGTTCAATATGTATGTAAGGTTCAGTGATTTTTTCATTATCAATTTGGACAGCTCCACTTTCAATAAGTCTTTTAATAGCTGATTTTGTATGTCCTTTTTTTAATTGTACACATAAATCAACCAAACTAATTACCCCATTTTCAAATTGAATGGAAGAAAATAAAATAGGTTCAAATATTTTTTCTTGAAAATTTTTGTTTTGAAATTGGTTGGTAAAAAAATCTTCTGCTTTTTGAGCTTCATCTTTGTTATGGTATTGTGTAATGATGTTTTGTGCAATTATTTTTTTGATATTCATTGGGTTTTCTCCGTTTGCCAGTCTTTCTTTTATTAATTGCTGTTCTACAATTGAAAAATCGGTGGTCAAATTCAAAAACTCTTCAATCAAACTATCGGGAATAGACATAGTTTTTCCAAACATTTCGTTTGGTTCGTCTGTTAATCCGATGATATTATTGAGCGACTTACTCATTTTCTCTTTTCCATCAAGCCCTTTCAACAATGGCATGCACATAACAATTTGAGGATTCATTTCAAAAGTTTCCTGCAATTGTCTGCCCATCGTACAATTGAAAAGCTGATCTGTACCACCCATTTCAATATCTGCATTAATTTTTACAGAGTCAAATCCTTGTAAAATAGGGTAAATCAATTCATGCATTGCTATAGGTGTATTTTCGGTAAAGCGCTTGTTAAAATCGTTTCGGTGCATTAACTGAGCAAGAGTAACTTTTGATAATATCTGAATAACCTCAGAAAATGACAGTTCGTTTAACCAATCAGAATTAAAAACAATTTTTGCTTTTGTAATGTCAATTATTTGAGATAACTGATTGAGGTAAGTTTCTGCATTATGCTGAACTTCTTCGATAGATAAAGGTTTTCTACTTTTATTTTTTCCTGTTGGATCACCAATTCTTGCTGTAAAACTTCCAACCAGAATCACAATTTGATGTCCTAAATCCTGAAATTGTTTTAATTTTTTCAAAACAACTGCATGTCCCAAATGCAAGTTAGGTGCAGTCGGGTCAAAACCAAGTTTGATGATCAGCTTTCGATTTTCTTTTTTAGCTTGTTCCATTTTTTCTTCCAATCCATTTTTAGGAAGAATGATTTCTACGTTTTCTTTTAATTTCTTTATTGTTTCCATTTTTTTTAAATAAAAAAGCCCGAGCAGATGCTCGGGCTTTAGGTTATATAATTAAAGTCTTTTTTCTTATTGATTTACTTTGACATATATACATAATCTTTCCGAGCAGATACTATTCTATAATAATAAGTGCTGAAAAAAGCTAAATGTAATATGTTGTTCAAAATTTTCATTTGGTAAGCAAAGGTAATTTTTATTGTTTTATCTGCAAGTTTTTATACATTGATAATTAGGAAAATAATTAAAGTACTTCTATTTTCGTATTATTGAAAATGGAGTAAAACGTTCCTCATTCTCCGAAGCATTCTAATAAAACGATGTATGGATATCTCCTGACTTCGCACCTACAAAGAGAATGACATAAAACAATTTTGATTTAGTTTAAATTCTCGTTTTATCTAACGAAATTTTAGTTTAATTTTGATTGCGGGCACTGATTTTAATTCAACGCTATCTTTGCGGATATCTGAGAAATCGGTGTATCATTTAATTGCGTAACTTTTCTACAAAAGGGTTTTAAATTATTAAACATTAGAATTTATTGAATCCCAGAATGAGTGAAGATTTAATTACTAAAACTATGGATTGGGATTATATTAAAGATAAAATTTTGGTTTTTGGAGAAGATGATTATATTTTTGCGGATATGATGATTTCAGTATTAGGTGAATTTGATAGTATTGTAAGTAAGGAAAGTAAAATATTTTTTACATTAAAAATACTACAAGAATTAATGCACGAAAAATTAATAGATGTTTACTATGTAAGTGAAACTGAATTTGAATCATATTATTATGATTCAGATGATGATATTTCTAAATTTATTAAAGAAATTGATTTAAGATGGTCAAAGTTAAACTATGAATTACCACTTCCGAATGAACTATTTTGGGCAACAACAACACAAAAAGGAAAAGAGTCCATACAAGTAAATAATAATAAGTTCAATTAGGTAATGCCTCAATAGTGTAGTTCTTGTTTTTAAAAACTAAAAGACATTGATAAACCCGCTCTCCGAAGTGCTGTGCGAATGTCGCCAGACTTCGCACCCACAAAGGGAATCACATTAAACAATCTTGACTTAGTTTAAAATCTCATTTTAGCTAACGAAATTTTAGTTTAATTTTGATTGTGGACACTGATTGTAAACCAGTGCTATCGTTGCGTATATCTGAACAATCAAGTTTAAAAAGTAAAACCTTGAGTTGTTATTGCATTATTGAGGCGATAGTATTAACAAACAGTTCTGTTCTAGCTTATAACAAAAACAAAATGGAAGATTTAAAATTTGAAATGCTTATTTCTTTTATCAGAGGAGAAATCGGTGAATTTCATTTAGAAATTAAGAAAGATACTTTGATAGAAGATGAATTAGGTGTTACAGGAGATGATGGGATTGAACTTATTTGTAATTATAGTAAACAATTTAATGTTGATATAACTGATTTTAAGTTTGATAAATATTTTTATCCTGAGCCTGGAATTTTTAATGCATTAAAAAAAACAATATCACCAATTAGAATTAATGATTTATACAATGGAATGATTAATGGTAAATTGTTGTAAAATAAGATTGTGCCGGTTGCAAGTTTCAAGGTTAGTAATACACTATCTTATGCTTATAACGTTTTAAAAATTAGATGTAATTGAATGTATAGTAAATGATTTCCGTTTTATCAAACAAAAACTATTTCTTTTAATTTTTATTGTGAGCACTGATTGTAAATCAGCGCTATCGTTGCGTATATCTTAGCAATAGGTTTAACTTTTATAAATTTTAATTAGAATGAAAAAATACTTTATCTTTTTAATATTAACTTTTATTTCTTGTGAAAAAAAAATAGAATGTGAGGGTAAGATTGGTTTAAAAAATATAAAGATTAAGATTGAGAAAAGCAATCCTATTTTGAGAGAATATGATCGTTATTTACTAATAACTTGTAATAAGGAAAATATTTATGAAATCAAGATACAAGGTGATATAGGAACCGGAGCAAAAAGTTATTTATATAACAACGGCAATTCTTATGTATTAATTGATTGTGATAGTAGTTGGTATATTATTAATAAGAATGACGGAACAGTTACTTTGAAAGGGAAGTTTTGGATGAAGATTCCTCCTCAGAATTATATAGGAACTTTTGTGCTAGGTAGTATGAAGAAAAAAGTTGAATTTGTTAAAGAGAAAGATATTCAGACTAAAGATATTTATATGTATGGTGGTGGATAATATTTTAGATAGTATATCAATAGCACAATCCTTTTCTCCGAAGCGTTCTTATTACATACGCTGACACTTTTAAACATTGGCTTATTATAATTGGACTAGCCATCTCAGCATTAGTGAATTTTGTCATAGCAATCGGATAAAAGTTAAAAATTCCAGTTGATATTTTTTTATTATATCACTAATTCCTTTGTTTTCTTAAAATTGACTTTTTTATCCCATAAGGACAATTTTATGCGGTATTGCGGTTCTGAATTAACTTTTAAATCTTTGCGGAAATAGTAAACAAAATATGAAGATTTTAGCGCAACAGATAGAGGAGTTAAATGAAAATTTGGCAAAACAACTTCCGATAGAAGTTTTAGAAATATTTAGTAAATCCATAGAGGAATTGAAAGATCAGAGCATTGAAGAGAGTAGCATCGAGATAGGCGAACGGTTTCCTGATTTCTGTCTTCCAAATACAAATGATGAAACTATAGAATTAAAAGAGCTTCTAAAAAACGGGAAAGTGATTGTCGCTTTTTTTCGAGGCAGTTGGTGTCCGTATTGTAATTTAGAATTGAGAGCATTACAGGAAAACCTAAAGCAAATTGTAGACAAAAAAGCAAAATTGGTAGTAATCTCTCCGCAAAAACCTGATTATAGCAAAGAATTAAAGAATAATCACCAACTAGATTTTGAGTTATTAACGGACAAAGACAATGCTTTGGCTAAACAACTTGGCATTTCCTTTAAACTTCAAAATTATGTAATTCCCACTTATAAGAGTCTAGGAATAGAGTTATCTAACTATAATGAGAACGATAACAACGAATTACCTATTCCTGCGGTTTTTGTTATCGATACAGATTATCTTATTACTTATAAATTTGTTGATACCAATTATATGAATAGGATAAATATTCAAGAACTGATTGAACAATTATGACCTACATAAATTCCTGTTTTAGCGAACGGGAATTTTTTATTTTAATTCTTATTGTAAACACTGATTGTAAATCAATGTTATATTTGTATATATTCAAGCAAAAGTGGTTGGAATTTAACTATATGAAAAATAAAACACTAAGAACTTCCTACATTTCATTTACTATTCTAATAATCCTTCTAATTTTGGAAATTATTATGATAGATAATAGAATTAATAGTTATGGTACTTATATTAGAGGATCAAAAGTTATACTATCATATTTTTTTCACTTGCCTCTTTTCATCATTAACTTAATACTAGCAATAAAAGTGCTTCAATTTTATCTTAAAAATAAATTTAAAAAACCTCTTAAAGCTTTTTATTT
>NZ_NCWQ01000051.1:0-32258 GCF_002156885.1 Flavobacterium sp. AJR
AACATGAATTTAGAAAAAATATTAGCTATTTCTGGGAAACCAGGTTTATACGCATTAAAAGTACAAACGCGTACAGGATTTGTAGCTGAATCATTAATTGATGGAAAAAAAATCACTGTTAGCTTAAAGAGTAATGTAAGTTTATTGTCAGAAATTTCAATTTATACTTACGAAGGAGAAAAACCTTTGTCTGAAGTAATGCAATTAATTGCAGTAAAAGAAAACAAAGGACCAGCTATTTCTCATAAAGAAGATAATGCTACTTTAGGAGCTTATTTTAAAGAAATTTTACCTCAATATGACGAAGAGAGAGTTTATCCTTCGGATATTAAAAAAGTATTGAACTGGTATAACATGCTTCAGGCAAAAGGATTAGTTACAGATTTAGCACCTGCACCTGCAGCAGCTAAAGAAGAAACTCCAGTTCTTGAGGAAACAAAAAAAGCACCAGCAAAAAAAGCTAAAGCAGCTGCTGAAAAAAAATAGTTTCAATTAATTGAACGATATTTAATCCTGTTGAGATGATTTCTTGACAGGATTTTTTACTTTTACATGAATTCGTTACCAACTTAAAATTACTTCAAAAATGAGTAAAGAACTGCAATTACAAGCCTTCGAGAGATTATTAAATATAATGGATGATTTGCGTGAAAAATGTCCTTGGGACATGAAGCAGACTATACAGAGTTTACGCCATCTTACTATTGAAGAAACATATGAATTAGGTGATGCAATTCTGGATAATGATCTGAATGAAGTAAAAAAAGAATTAGGTGATTTATTGTTGCATATTGTTTTTTATGCCAAAATAGGCAGCGAAACAAATGATTTTGATATGGCAGATGTGTGTAATGAAATTTGCGAAAAGCTTATTCATCGTCATCCTCATATTTATAGCGATACAGTTGTAAAAGATGAAGAAGAAGTAAAACAAAATTGGGAAAAACTGAAGCTAAAAGAAGGTAAAAAATCTGTTTTAGAAGGTGTTCCAAGGAGTTTACCAGCATTAGTTAAAGCAAGCAGAATACAAGATAAAGTAAAAGGAGTAGGCTTTGATTGGGAAGAACCACACCAAGTTTGGGATAAAGTACAGGAAGAATTACAGGAGCTTCAAGTAGAAGTAGAGGCTGGAAATCAAGATAAAATTGAAGCTGAGTTTGGAGATGTATTATTCTCGATGATTAATTATGCGCGATTTTTAAATGTAAATCCCGAAGATGCACTAGAACGCACCAATAAAAAATTTATAAAACGTTTTCAATACCTTGAAAGCAAAGCAGGAGAATTAGGAAAGCCATTAATGGACATGACTTTGGCAGAAATGGATGTTTTTTGGAACGAAGCAAAGAAGCTTTAGTTATTCGGCCATTTTCTTTAAGGCACTAATGTTTTTAAGGACAATTTTCTTTCCAACTAATTCAATGACTTTAAGTTTATTAAAGTCAGATAATAGTCTGATGCAGCTTTCTGTAGCAGTACCAATCATACTCGCTAGTTCATCTCTGGAAAGTTGAATTTGTAACGTGTTGTCTTTGTTCTCGCCAAATGTGTCATGTAAGTATAATAACGTTTCGGCTAAACGAGATTTAACGGTTTTTTGAGCTAATGATACTGTATGATTATCTGATTCTTTTAAATCATCACAAATTGTTTTCATCACATTCATAGAAAACTGATTGTTTTGATTAAAGAAATTGATGATTTCTGTTTTAGGAATAAAACATACTTCCATGTCATCTAAGGCTTTAGCGCTTAAATTAGCAGGTTCATTACTAATCATAGAGCGTTGTCCTAAAAGTTCTCCAGATTTTACAAGCTTTACAATTTGATCTTTACCATTGGCACTTAGCTTAGAAAGTTTACCTACACCATCTTTTACACAGAAAACTCCATTGGTAACTTCGCCTTCTTCAAAAATAGAATCACCTTTCTTAATAGTATAAGTAGTTTTACTATTAGCTAATTTTATAACTTCATCTTTGTTTAAAGCTTTTAACGAAGTAAGTTGTCTTACGATACATTGGTCACATTTATTCATAGCAAAGTTATTTGTTTGCAAAATTAGGTATAATTATGATTTTTTTATCTTATTTTTTATAATAATAACAGAAATATGATTTCTATAAGTTTATTCCCAATTTATTTTATTAAATTTAAAAATGTAATTTAGAGGCTATGATAATTGTCATGTTTTTTAACTAGGCTGTTTGTGACCTTTGCAAAAGCATAAAATGGTTAAATTATGAGTGTACAAAATTGTTTTCATTGCGGTTTGATTATTCCAAAAAATGAAGTAATTGTTTTTGATGAAAAAGAATTTTGTTGCAGCGGATGTAAGACAGTTTATGAGATTTTTAGTCTTAATGACCTAACTTGTTATTATGATTTCGAAAAATCTCCAGGAGCAACACCACAAGATATTCAGGGCAAATATGATTTTCTGGATAATGAAAGTATTCAGGTAAAGTTATTAGAATTCCAAGAGGATACAACAGCTATTGTCTCGCTAAATATTCCACATATTCATTGTAGTTCTTGTATTTGGATTTTAGAAAATTTAAATCGTCTAAAACCAGGAATTAGTGCTTCTCAGGTTAATTTTCCTGAAAAGAAAGTTAGAATTACTTATAATCCAGAAAAAATTAGCCTTAAAGATATTGCTTATACCTTAAGTTCAATAGGATATGAGCCATATATAAGTTTAGAAAACTATGAAGCTGGAAAAAATAATGTAGACAGAAGTTTGACATATAAATTAGGTGTCGCTTTTTTCTGTTTTGGGAACATTATGTTACTTTCTTTCCCAGAGTATTTTGAAGTAAAAGAGTTTTGGCTAGATAATTATAAACCCTTCTTTCGTTGGTTGATATTAATTCTGGCAATGCCAAGCTTTTTATATTCGGCAAGTGGCTATTATGTTTCGGCTTATAAAAGTATCAAAAGTAAAATGCTGAATATCGATATTCCTATCGCTTTAGGAATTATTGTTATGTTTATTCGAAGCACTTTTGATATCATCATGGATTATGGAGGAGGTTTTTTTGATAGCTTAACAGGATTGATTTTCTTTATGTTGTTAGGGAAAATGTTTCAGATTAAAACCTATAGTTTTTTAAGCTTCGAAAGAGATTTTAAGTCTTATTTTCCTATTGCAGTAACCCGAATAAATCCTAATACTAAAGAAGAAAGTATTCCTATTTATGATATTGATAAAGGGGATCGATTATTAATTAGAAATCAAGAATTAATTCCTGTAGATGGAATCTTGATAAGTGACAAAGCTGAAATTGATTATAGTTTTGTAACTGGTGAAGCTGTTCCTATTACCAAAAAATCAGGAGATAAGGTTTTTGCAGGAGGGAAACAAATAGGTAAAGTAATAGAGATGGAAGTATTGCATACTGTTTCTCAGAGTTACTTGACACAATTGTGGGGAAATGATATTTTCCAGAAAGATGTCCAGCAAAAACACAAGACGATAACCGATACTATAAGTCGTTATTTTACTCCAATTTTATTATTAATTGCTTTTGCAGGTTTTGGTTATTGGATATTTATAGACGCTAATACAGCTTTTAATGTTTTTACGGCGGTACTTATTGTAGCATGTCCATGTGCACTGGCATTGACGGCACCATTTACATTTGGTAATATCTTAAGGATTTTAGGAAAACAGAAATTTTACTTAAAAAATGCTTTAGTTATCGAACAGCTTGCCAAAGTCGATACATTGGTTTTTGATAAAACTGGAACTATTACAACTAATAAAAAATCGAATATTACATACGAAGGAGAAAAACTTTCTGATGTAAACCTTGTAATGCTTAAAAATGTACTTCGAGCTTCAAACCACCCTTTGAGCCGAATGTTATATGAGTTTCTGCCTGAATCAAGCCGAATAAAATTGGATGATTTTAAAGAAATAACAGGAAAAGGAATCTTGGCGGAAATCGAAAATCATCAATTTCAGATTGGATCATTTTCTTTTGTTGCAAATCAAGAAGAAAACTCAATTCAGCAAACATCACTTCATGTTAAAATTGATGGAGTCTATTATGGTAAATATATTTTTAATAACCAATATCGAGAAGGGTTAGGGGATTTGTTTAAAGAACTAAGTCTTAATTATAAAATCAAAGTATTATCGGGTGATAATGATGGAGAGCAAGAAACTTTAGAAAGTCTTTTGCCTAAAGGGACTGAGCTTGTTTTTAATCAAAAACCGGAACAAAAGCTAAACTTTATTAAAGAACTGCAAGACCAAGGTCATAATGTAATGATGGTTGGTGATGGATTAAACGATGCGGGAGCATTAGCACAAAGTAATGTAGGGATATCTATATCAGAGAATGTAAATGTTTTTTCACCTGCTTGTGATGCAATTCTGGACGCAACCGAATTCCAGCGTTTAAATTATTTTTTAAAACTCTCCAAAAACGCTATTAAAATCATTAAGATGAGTTTTGTTTTGTCACTACTTTATAATGTTGTAGGACTTTCTTTTGCTATTACAGGTAACTTATTGCCTCTGGTGGCGGCTATTATAATGCCCTTGAGTACTATTACAATAGTGAGTTTTGTAACATTAGCATCTAACTATTTCAGCAAGAGTAGTTTAAAATGATTATAAATAATTCAAAGGTTATTTTTTTATAAATTTAACATAACTAGCTAAGGTATGATAAATGTCATATTTTAAAAGAATGTATAAAAGTAATTTTGTTTAACAAATTTCTTAAGTTATGAGCGTAATTTACTTATTAATCTCAGTTAGTATCATCATTGCCATTGGTTTTTTTATAGCATTCGTAATAGCTGTAAAATCAGGACAGTATGATGATGATTACACTCCTTCCGTTCGAATGCTTTTTGATGATGAAATCAAAAAAACTCCCAATAATAAAATAAAAACAACCACAGAAAAACAAATCTAGATTATGGAAATGCAACAATTTTATTACGACAACAAAATTGTAAAGAAATTCATTTATGCTACCATTCTTTTTGGTGTAGTAGGGATGCTGGTCGGTCTTACATTGGCCGTTATGTACCTCTTTCCTAATATTACCGACGGAATCTCATGGTTAAGCTATGGACGATTAAGACCTTTACACACCAACGCAGTTATTTTTGCCTTTGTAGGGAACGCGTTTTTTGCAGGAATGTATTATTCTTTGCAGCGACTCTTAAAAGCCAGAATGTTTAGTGACTTTTTAAGTAATGTACATTTTTGGGGATGGCAATTAATTATTGTAGCGGCAGCAATTTCATTGCCTTTAGGTTATACATCATCTAAAGAATATGCCGAATTAGAGTGGCCAATAGATATTGCTATTACTTTAATTTGGGTTGTAATGGGTATCAACATGATTGGTACAATTTTACGTCGTAGAGAGCGCCATTTATATGTTGCAATTTGGTTCTATCTAGCCACATTTGTTACTGTTGCAGTATTACATATTTTTAATAATATAGAGATACCAGTTTCTGCAATGAAAAGTTATTCTGTTTACGCAGGAGTTCAGGATGCTTTGGTACAGTGGTGGTATGGTCATAATGCAGTTGCATTCTTCTTAACAACTCCGTTCTTAGGTTTAATGTATTACTTTGTGCCTAAAATAGCTAACCGTCCAGTGTATTCTTATAGACTATCGATTATACATTTCTGGTCATTAATTTTTATATACATCTGGGCTGGTCCTCACCACTTATTATATTCAGCGTTACCAAACTGGGCGCAAAATTTAGGAGTTGCTTTCTCTATTATGTTGCTTGCTCCATCTTGGGGAGGTATGATAAACGGACTTTTAACGCTTAGAGGTGCATGGGACAAAGTTCGTGAAGAACCAGTTTTAAAATTCTTTGTTGTTGCAATTACAGGTTATGGTATGGCAACTTTTGAAGGACCAATGCTTTCTTTTAAAAACGTAAATGCTATCGCGCATTATACAGACTGGATTATTGCTCACGTACACGTTGGAGCATTAGCATGGAATGGATTTATGACTTTTGGTATGATTTATTGGTTGATACCAAGAATGACAAAAAGTACTTTATTTTCTAAAAAATTAGCCAACTTCCATTTTTGGATTGGTACGTTAGGAATTATATTATATACATTACCGATGTACGTTGCTGGTTTTCAACAAGCGTCGATGTGGAAACAATTTAATCCTGATGGAACTTTAACTTACGGAAACTTCCTGGAAACAGTTACAGCGATTATGCCATTATATTGGATGAGAGCTATTGGAGGTACATTATACCTTATAGGGATGTTTGTATTGGTTTATAACATAATTCAAACAATACGAGTAGGAAACCCAATTGAAGATGAATTGGCAGAAGCGCCAGCATTAGAAAGAATTAGCAGTAGTAGAGTTCGTGGAGAAAAATTCCACTCATGGTTAGAAAGAAAACCAATCCAGTTAACAATTTTGGCTACAATTGCTATTTTAATTGGAGGAATTATTCAAATCGTACCTACGATTATGGTAAAATCTAATATTCCTACGATTACAAGTGTAAAACCATATTCACCGTTAGAATTAGAAGGTCGTGATATATACATTCGTGAAGGATGTGTTGGGTGTCACTCACAATCAGTACGTCCGTTCAGAAGTGAAGTAGAACGTTATGGACCACAATCTAAAGCGGGAGAATTTGTATACGATCATCCATTCTTGTGGGGATCTAAACGTACAGGACCAGATTTATTAAGAGTCGGAGGAAAATATAATGATAACTGGCACTTTAATCACTTCTGGAATCCACAAAGTATATCAGCAGGTTCAATCATGCCAGGATACAAATGGTTATTTGATAATAAGCCAATGGATATTTCATTGACACAGAAGAAAATGGAAGTAATGGTTCAACTAGGAGTTCCATATTCTGCTGAAGAAGTAGCAAATGCTCAAAAATTATTAAGAGCACAAGCTTTAAAAATCGAAAAGAATTTAGAAAACGATCCAGACTATGTTGCTAGTTATGCAGATAGTAAGAAAAAAGCTGAAGCAAAAGGAGAGAAATTCATTCCGATGAATGAAAGAGAAATCGTAGCGCTTATTGCTTACATGCAAAGATTAGGAACAGATATCAAAGTAAAAGAGACTTCAAAATAGAGAAATTATGTTTGAACAAGTAAAACACAACTTAGAAACTATTGCGGGCGTACAGATCTTCCCAATACTTTCCTTACTAATATTTTTTATCTTTTTTGTTTGCCTGGGAATTTGGGTGTTTTCATACAAGAAAGAAAAGATCGAAGAAATGAGTCATATACCATTAGACGAAAATTAAATTGTAGAATTAAAAATAATATATAAAATGAAAAAATTAATTCCAGTATATGTACGATTACCACTAATTTTCTTCATCGTTTTTGGTGCAATGGAATATTTTATAGACTCAGGCGATAGGCCGGCATTTATAAAATACCCAATGGTTTCTGTCTTCTTGTTTGTATTTCTTTTCCTTTTAATAGCAATAGAAATTACTGTAAGTGCAATAGATAGCATAACATATAGTTTGCTAACAGATGAGCAAAAGGCTAAGCTTGAAATTGATAGTAATTTGAGTTTAAAAGAAAGAGCCTGGTATAAAAATTTGATGCAAAAACTAACAAAAACAGAGCCGATGGAAACGGAAGGAACTTTGTTATTGAATCACGATTATGATGGTATCAAAGAGTTAGATAATAACTTACCACCATGGTGGATTTATTTATTCTACATTACTATTGTTTTTGCCGTAGTTTATATGGCTCGTTACGAGTTGTTTGGTGCAGATAACCAAGAAATGGAGTTGCAAAAGGAAATGGCTCAAGCCAAGATAGATGTTGATGAGTATCTTAAAACTGCTCCGGATTTAATGGATGAGAAAACGGTTACCTTGCTAACAGATGCTGCTGATATTGCTGCAGGAAAAGAAATATTCACAACCAATTGTGCTGCTTGTCACAGAGCTGATGGAGGAGGGCAAATTGGACCAAACTTAACCGATGATCATTGGATTTTAGGGGGAGGAATAAAAGAAATTTTCCATACAGTAACTAATGGAGGACGTGACGGAAAAGGGATGATAGCATGGAAAGGAACGTTAAAACCAAAAGAGATACAAAAAGTATCGAGTTATATCTTATCCTTAAAAGGTAGTAATCCTAAAGATCCAAAAGAACCAGAAGGAGATATTTGGATAGATAAAGATGCACCAAAAACAGACGCAGCAGTAGTTGCAACACAAACAGACACTACACAAGTTAAAAAATAATACAATGTCAAATTTGCCAGACGAAGCTTTTAGAGATACCATTGGAACGATTGATGAAGGAGGTAACCGAAAATTTATTTTTCCTAAAAAACCGTCTGGTAAGTTTTACGAATACAGGAAATGGGTTAGTTATGTTTTACTAGCTATTTTAGTTGCAAATCCATTTATAAAAGTAAATGGAAATCAATTTATGATGTTCAATATATTAGAACGTCGTTTTAATATATTTGGATTCCCTTTTTGGCCTCAGGATTTTTACCTTTTTGTAATTTCGATGCTGGTAGGTATCGTTTTTATATTATTGTTCACGGTTGTATTCGGTCGTATTTTCTGCGGATGGATTTGCCCACAAACTATTTTTCTAGAACTCGTTTTCCGTCGAATCGAATATTGGATTGATGGAGATAGAGGAGCTCAAACCCGATTAGCAAAACAAGAATGGAATGGAGAGAAAATTAGAAAGCGCTTAACAAAATGGTTCATCTTTTTTGTGATTTCTTTTTTAATAGCCAATGTTTTCTTAGCTTATTTGGTAGGAAGTGATCAATTATTTTTAATGATTGAGGAAGGGCCAATAAAACAGTCCAGTAACTTTATTGCATTATTGATATTTACAGCAGTTTTCTATTTTGTATTTGTATGGTTTCGTGAGCAAGTATGTATTATAGCTTGTCCATACGGAAGATTACAAGGTGTACTTTTGGATAATAAATCCATTAATGTCGCTTATGATTTTGTACGAGGAGAAAAAGAATTAGGTAGAGCTAAATATAATAAGCAAGAAGATAGAGCGGCAACAGGAAAAGGAGATTGTATCGACTGTAAGCAATGTGTGCATGTTTGCCCAATGGGAATCGATATAAGAAACGGAACTCAACTAGAATGTACTAATTGTACTGCTTGTATTGATGAGTGTGATACTATAATGGAAAATGTTGGTTTACCAAAAGGACTTATTCGATATGCATCTGAAGATGAAATAGAGAAAAAAGAACCTTTTAAGTTTACTGCAAGAATGAAAGGTTATACGGCCGTATTGATTATCTTGCTTGGAATTTTTGTTGGAATGCTATTTTTAAGAAATGATGTTCAAGCTATAGTTTTACGTTTACCAGGACAACTTTTTCAACATAAAGGAGATAAGATAAGTAATATTTATACGTACAAAATAGTCAATAAAACAATGAATGATTTTACAGACATTCATTTTGGTTTAATTGATCAAAAGGGAACTATAAAAAACGTTGGAAATCAAAAATTTAAAGTTCCAAAACAAGGAATATCACAAGGAACTCTCTTTATAGAAATTGATAAAGCACTTTTAGAGGGCGACAAAACCAAGGTTCAAATAGGAGTTTATAATGGAGATAAGTTAATCGAAACAACATCAACAAACTTTTTAGGACCGCGAAGTTTTAATTAAAAAAACAATATTATGAAAATTAACTGGGGAACAGCAATTGTAATTGCATTCGGATTGTTTATGACTTTCATTTTATACTTTGTTTTTAAAGTACAATCAGATAGTAAATATGACAATGATTTGGTTGTAGAAGAGTATTATAAGCATGATTCACATTTTGGAGAAGAAATGGAGCGTATTCAAAATGCGCATGATTTAAAACAAAAACCAACAATTATTACGATGAAAGATGGAGTAAAAATTGTTTTTCCAAATACTTTTGAAAGTAAAAATATTAAAGGGGAAGTATTAATGTACCGCCCATCAAATAAAAAACTAGATTTTAATACAGCAATAGCCTTAACAAATTCTGAATTATTGATTCCTCAAAAGAAATTGATAAAAGGACGTTGGGATGTTAATATGGAATGGCAATATAATGGTAAACAGTATTTAACCAAAGAAGTTGTTTATATTAACTAAAAAGGTTTTTGCATAATTATCTAAATATAGAAAACAATGCTCTATTCTGCTTTTATATTCGGTTTAATTAGTAGTTTTCATTGTATTGGTATGTGTGGTCCTATTGCCATGATGTTACCAGTAGATAAGCATAATCAAGTAAAAAAAGCACTACAGGTTACAGTTTACCACTTAGGAAGATTAACTGCATATGGAACGATAGGATTGGTTTTTGGATTATTAGGAAAAGGTTTTTTCCTGGCAGGAATCCAGCAAAAACTATCTATTCTTATCGGTGTGATTATGATAATAGTGGTTTTAACACCCGAAAACATATTTGCAAGATATAATTTTTCAAAACCTGTTTACAGACTTATCTCAAGAATAAAGTCGAACCTAGGAAAACATTTTAGAAACAAAAGTTACAAATCTCTTTTTATTATAGGAATGCTCAATGGTTTTTTACCATGCGGAATGGTATATGTAGCTTTATTTGGTGCGATTGCAATGCAAAGTGCCGAGTTTGGTGTTCTATATATGGCTTTGTTTGGACTAGGAACAGTTCCTTTAATGACCAGTGTAGTATATTTTAATTCCTTTTTAACGCAATCTACTCGAAATAAATTCCAAAAAGTAATTCCTTATGTTGCTATTTTTATTGGAGTATTGTTTATTTTGAGAGGATTAGGATTAGGGATTCCATATCTTTCTCCATCTAATATGAGCTTATTTATACAAGAAACTCCTAATTGTCATTAGGAGTTTTTTTTTTTTATTAAATAGTCATTGAGAATAAACTTGTTTCAGGAGCTTTTCTTTTTAAGTGTAAATCAAAAGCCATACAGATATTGCGTACAAAAGGTTTACCAGCTTCAGTAACCTTTATTGTTTCATTTGTAATAGTAAGTAATCCATCATTCTCCATTTCTTTTAACTGAATTAGAATTTTAGGTATTTCTTTAAAGTAATTACTTTCTTCGCTCCATGTTGTTTCAAAATTGCACATTAAGTTTAAGATGTGTTTTCTAATAATAAGGTCCTCTTCGGTCAGTATATGGCCTTTTACAACAGGAAGTTTGTCCCATTCTAATAATTGATAGTAGTCTTCTATGCTTTTTACATTTTGAGCAAAACTATACCAGCTATCGCTTATAGATGAAACTCCCAAGCCAATCATTAATTGCGTTTTAGACGCACTATATCCCATAAAATTACGATGTAATTTACCGTCTTTAAAAGCAGTATATAAATGGTCAGATTTTAGAGCAAAATGATCCATACCAATTTCATGATATTCGTTTTTATATAATAATTGTTTTCCAATCTCATATAATTTTCTTTTTTCGGCATCTTTAGGAACGTTTTCATCACTAAATCCTCTTTGTCCGTTACCTTTAATCCAAGGAACATGGGCATAGCTATAAAAAGCAAGACGGTCTGGTTGTAATGAATTTGTTTTTTCTATTGTGTCAATTATGTCTTCAACTTTCTGAAAAGGTAAACCAAAAATTAAATCATGACTTATAGAGGTATAACCAATTTCTTTAGCCCAAAAAGTTACTTTGGCAACATTATGAAAAGACTGCTCGCGATGAATTGCTTTTTGTACTTTTTGAGAATAGTCCTGAACACCATAGCTAACTCTTCGGAAACCTAAATTATAAAGCTTTTGTAAATGCTCATAAGTTGTATTGTTAGGATGACCTTCAAAGCTAAATTCGTGTTCTTTGGCTTTATCAGCATAAGAAAAAATACCGTTTATTAAATCTTCAAGATTCTTAGGGGAGAAGAAAGTAGGTGTTCCGCCCCCCAGATGAATCTCTTTTATTATTGGTCTTTCGTTAAGAAGTTTGCAGTATATACTCCATTCTTTAATTACTGCTTCTATATATGGATTCTCTACATCATGGTTTTTTGTAATTCGCTTATTGCAACCACAAAAAGTACACATGCTTTCGCAAAAAGGCAAATGAATATATAGACTAATTCCGTCTTTTTGATTGCTTTCGGCAAATGATCTCTGTAGAGATTCAATCCAAAGTTGATAAGTAAAATCATTTTCATTCCAATA
This sequence comes from Flavobacterium sp. AJR, assembly GCF_002156885.1. Taxonomy (NCBI): domain Bacteria; kingdom Pseudomonadati; phylum Bacteroidota; class Flavobacteriia; order Flavobacteriales; family Flavobacteriaceae; genus Flavobacterium; species Flavobacterium sp. AJR. Next base: position 12,207 of record NZ_NCWQ01000051.1, read on the forward strand.
TGGAACCGTTGGATAGCTAGTGTATCTTGGTCCTGGAACATTATATTTTTGTATCAACGAATTTTTCATAGCACATTATTTAAGCGAAATCAAAATTAATTAGAATACAAAGAGATTAAAATGATAATTATCATAATGTAATCCAAAAAAAAGAGGCTCATGAAGAACCTCTTTAGCGAATTAAGAACTAACTAGAAATACAATCTTGGATGATTTGCACCCATTTTTTACCTAATTGTTGATCCTCATGTAAGCAAACTTGCCTTATTTGATCGTCTTCAATGCTGTAAAATGGAATTACAATTTTTTGTCCTGATATCTTGTCTTGAAACTCAAAATCAACTTTTACGATAGTATCGTCTACTTCGGTAGTAGGAACTAATCGACAAGATTTTACATGATTTAAATCTATAAATGAAGCTTCTTCTTTTCCTTTATTAAAGTTCATTACTAAAAAGCCTTTATTTTTTTTATCTATAGTTAAAATTCTTTTGTTTTGTGATTCTGTTAAATCAAAATCAAAAGCTCCATTTAGGCTATGCTTTTCTTTTATTGCTTTGATTTTTGCTTTGTTTAACGAATTAGAACGTAAAGAAAAATAAAGAGGTAATAGTGTGATTATGGCAAGTGCGATGCCTATTATAGTTACAGATGTATCCATTATTGTTTGTATTTAAGATTTAATTATATAACATGAAATAATAAACCGAATGCAGATTGCAAACCGGTTTTAGTAGAAGAAACTAATCTTCTATAGCTAGAATCATGTGATTAAATCACCAGAAATAATGGAAAGGGTAGAGCAATATTGAAATCTTTTTGCTCTGATTTAAAGTTTGATTTGCAAAATTGGATATACTTCTTTGAATTTTGCAATCTGGGATTACAATTAAAAAAGTATCAAACCATTTGTTAAGAGTAGGACTCGGATAGTTTGTTTTTACATCGGCTACAACATGAAATCCTGCTTGAGGTTGTATAAAAGCTGAAGTATGGATGCTATCGTGAGTGAAGTTTGAATCTGTTTTTTGAGGCTGAATTACGTCAATAGCAACTTTGTCTGCATTATAAGCAGATAAAAAGAGCATTAAAAGCCCAACAAATACGATGGTCTTACGAATCCAATTCATGCTGCAAACTTAATTCATAAAAGGCAATTTATATACCCTTTTAAGAAAAAAAACGCATAACATAAGACAAATGTTGTTGTTTTAATGTGTTATTGTTGCATTTTAAAATAATAATCGGCAGAATGTTTTCCACTGCCGTAAAAAAAGAAAAATAAACAAACTATAAAGACACAAATTGCTAATAGTAAATTTTGAGAATGCATTTCGCCCATAAAATTTACTAAAATTGCTCCTAATAAGATTGGTAATTGTGCACCAATTGCCCATCGGGTAAGCAATCCAAAAACAATCATGATACCTCCAATCATGTGTGCTGGTGCTATGTAATGTAAAAGGAACATTCCGCCACCAAATTTATCAATTGGAGATATTAAATCATGTAAGTATTGGATATTTGTTACGAAGAAAACACCTTTCATAAATAAAAATACACCCAAAGCAATACGTAATAAATCTACAGGTAAATAAGTGTGCGCATTTGCCCATTTATTTAAATTTTTTACATTTTCCATGATATTATGTTATTTAAAATAATAGTACTAAGTTACTAATTTTTAACGACATAGTTATTTCTTGGACTGCAAAATTGATTTGGGTAATTTTATCTTTTCTAAGAATTTAGATGTGTTTATACCTGAATAACGCCTAGATTAAATGGTTTTAAAATAGGAGCGTGGTTTGCGGCTTCAATCCCCATAGAAATCCATGTTCGGGTATCTAAAGGGTCGATAATAGCATCTGTCCATAATCGGGAAGCTGCATAATATGGAGAAACTTGTTCATCGTAACGCGCTTTTATTTTTGCAAATAATTCAGCTTCTTTGGCTTCGTCTACAATTTCTCCTTTTGATTTTAAAGAAGAAGCTTCGATTTGTGCTAATACTTTTGCTGCTTGAGTTCCGCCCATTACTGCCAGTTCGGCACTTGGCCATGCAAATATTAGTCTTGGATCGTAGGCTTTACCACACATAGCATAGTTTCCTGCACCATATGAATTACCGACAATAACGGTAAATTTTGGTACTACCGAATTACTTACGGCATTTACCATTTTGGCACCATCTTTTATAATTCCTCCATGTTCAGATTTAGATCCTACCATGAAACCAGTAACATCTTGTACAAAAACTAGTGGAATTTTTTTCTGATTACAATTAGCAATAAAACGAGTTGCTTTATCTGCGCTATCTGAGTAAATAACTCCACCAAATTGCATTTCGCCCTTGGCAGTTTTTACTACTTTTCTTTGATTGGCTACAATTCCTACTGCCCAACCATCTATTCGGGCATAACCAGTAATTAATGATTGACCATAACCTTCTTTATAGGCTTCAAATTCCGAATTATCAACCATACGCTTGATGATTTCCATCATATCATATTGCTCATTTCTGGCTTTTGGCAGAATACCATAAATTTCTTTTGGATCTAAAGCTGGTTTTTCGGCTTTAATGCGGTTGTAACCTGCTTTATCATAATCACCAATTTTATCTACAATGTTTTTTATTTTATCTAATGCGTCTTTATCATCTTTGGCTTTATAATCGGTAACACCCGAAATTTCGCAATGTGTTGTTGCACCTCCTAAAGTTTCGTTGTCTATAGTTTCTCCAATAGCTGCTTTTACCAAATAACTTCCTGCAAGAAATATGCTTCCAGTTTTATCTACAATCAATGCTTCATCGCTCATGATTGGTAAATAAGCTCCGCCAGCTACACAACTACCCATTACAGCAGCGATTTGAGTTATACCCATGCTACTCATTATGGCATTGTTCCTGAAAATACGTCCGAAATGCTCTTTGTCTGGAAAGATTTCATCTTGCAACGGCAAATAAACTCCAGCACTATCTACAAGATATATAATAGGTAATCTGTTTTCCATTGCTATTTCTTGTGCGCGTAGATTTTTTTTGGCAGTAATAGGAAACCAGGCACCAGCTTTTACAGTAGCATCATTGGCAACAACTACACATTGTTTTCCTCGTACATAACCTATTTTTACAACAACACCGCCAGAAGGGCAACCACCGTGTTCTGCATACATTCCTTCTCCAACAAAACCTCCGATTTCTATATTTTTTGAATTTTCATCAAGTAAATAATTAATTCGCTCTCTTGCTGTCATTTTACCTTCGGCATGAAGTTTTTCGATGCGTTTTTCGCCACCACCTAATTTTACTTTGGCAAATTTTTGTTTTAGTTCAGAAAGTAAGAGTTTATTGTGATCTTCGTTTTTATTGAAGTTTAAATCCATAATAATATAGTTTTTTAACAAAATAGTGTGTGCTAATTTACGAAATCGATCGAAATAAACAGTATAATTAATTTGTTTTAAAAAATGTAACTGTAAAGTGTTCAGAAACAGTTATAAACAAAAAAAAACAGAAGCGAACTTCTGTTTTTCTTATATATGAGGAATATTGTTTTATTTTTTAGAATCGCAAACTAATCGTTTTAAGATTGCCCATTGTTTTAAAGCATCACGAGCTTCTACAGCAGGATATCCTAACATGGTTTTGCCAGCAGGGATATCTCCGGTAACTCCAGATCCAGCACCAACAATTGCACCATCTCCAATAGTTGTATGGTCTTTTATCGAGGCACTACCACCAATGATAACTCCGTTTCCTAGTGTTACAGATCCGGCTAAACCACTATTTCCAGCCATGATACAAAACTTACCTAGTTTACTATTATGACCAATTTGAACTAAATTATCAATTTTACAGCCATCTCCAAGAACTGTAGAACTAAATTTTCCACGGTCAACACATGAATTTGCTCCAATCTCAACTCCGTTTCCTATAATTACATTTCCGATTTGCGGAATTTTAACTAATCCTTTTTCGCTACATGGACGAAATCCGAAACCGTCGGCTCCAATAGTTGCATTAGGATGTATGATACAGTCATTACCAATATGACAACGCTCACGAATTACTGTTCCTGACCAAATAATAGTATTTTTTCCGATAGTAGATTCATCAAGAATAGTCACATTTGGGTAAATAGTTACATTGTCTGCTAGTTTTACTTTTGGGCCTATATAGCATCCTGCACCAATACGAACGCCTTCGCCAATAATTGCAGACTCATCTACAACTGCTCTAACATGGATGTTATTATGGAATATAGGTGTAGGTGGGGCAAAAAGAGCTAAGATTTGTGACATTGCCAAATCTGCATTCTTTACTTTTATAAATGCACGGTTTTCTCCTGGTTCTATCGAAATATCTTCATTAACAACAGCTACACTTGCTTTGGAGTCTTGCCAGTGTTTTTCGTATTTTTTATTTCCAATGAACGAAATTTCGGTATTGGTGGCTTTGTCTAATTGTTCAGTTGCGGTAATGTTCTGTGAAGTATTACCATAAATAACACCATTAATTACTTCATTCAGCTCTTGGATAGAATAGGATTTCATTTATTGTTATATAGTTTTAGGGGGTTAGCGGTATTTTTTGCCAAATAAAATCAATTAGTATTTAATTACCTAATTATATTTTGATGTATTTTAATAAAAAGATATAATAACAATTCTATTATTATAAAAACGTTATTAAATCTATTAAATTGTTAACAGTTTTTTGATTTGCTAACTTTAATGGTTCTTTTTTGGTTTATCTAGCGATTAGTACTGATATATGGGAAATGGTAGATAAATAAGAGCACAAATAATATAAGATTTTAATGTAAAAATATAAGAGTAACGGCTTTTTAAGCAGTATTTTTATGATAAAATTTAACCAAACATTCATGAAATTATTTTCTATTAAAAACATACTTTTTTTCCTGTTATTTAATTCCTTATTTGCTTATTCTCAGGTTAAAGACTTATTTAGTAAGCCTAATAAACTTCATACAATATCCGAGAGATGGGAGTTAACTCCTGAGTCATCTAACGGAACATTTTTGATAACACCATATAAGTCTATTTATATTTTGCCTGCTAATTGGTATAGTTCGCCAAATGAGCAACCATACTCAGGAAATGGTAAGCCCGAATATGTTGCACCACCAGGAACGAACTATAATAATATTGAAACTAAATTTCAGCTTAGTTTTAAAACAAAAATATTTCACAATCTGCTTTTTGGAAAAGGCGATTTATGGGTTGGATATACGCAAGCATCGCAATGGCAGATTTATAACGAGAGTTTGTCAAGGCCATTTAGAGAAATTAATTATGAGCCTGAAGTTATTTTTAATTACCCACTTAACTTTAATATTTTAGGGTTTAATATGCGAATGGCTGGTGTTGCATTTAATCATGAATCTAATGGTAAAGGTTTGCCTTTTTCCAGAAGTTGGAACAGGATTATATTTCATTTAGGGTTTGACCGTGATAATTGGAGTGTTTATGTGAGGCCTTGGCTAAGGCTTCGTTCGGAAAAAGATGATAACCCGGATATTGCTCAATATATAGGTCGTGGAGATATAAATATTATTTATACTAACAATAAGAGCATTTTTACTTTTACAGGAAGTAATAATTTAAATTTTGATAGAAATAGGGGGAATGCCGCATTCTCGTGGTCATATCCAATTGCAGGAAATTTAAAAGGATTTCTTTTGGTTTCGCATGGATACGGAGAAACTTTAATTGATTATAATAATTTGCAAACTACAGTAGGCGTTGGTGTTTCTTTAGTTGGGCCACTATAGTAAAAGAAAAACCCAGCAAAAAAAATGCTGGGTTAACTATTTGTTTGAGATTAAGATTCTTCTTCTTTTTGTCCCATCATCATTAAGAATGCTTTAAGGAAAGGGTCGATTTCACCATTCATTACGCCATCGACATCGCTGGTTTCATAACCTGTACGAACGTCTTTGACTAATTTATACGGTTGCATCACATAGTTTCTAATTTGTGATCCCCATTCTATCTTCATTTTTCCAGCTTCGATATCGGCACGTTGTGCTTGCTGTTTCTTTAATTCGATTTCGTATAACTGAGATCGTAACATTTGCATGGCACGTTGTCTGTTGTCTTGTTGAGATCTTGTTTCAGAACATTGAATTTGAATTCCTGTTGGTTTGTGGACCAATTGTACTTTGGTTTCAACCTTATTTACGTTTTGCCCTCCTGCGCCACTAGAACGAGAAGTTGTAATTTCAATATCGGCAGGATTAATATCAATTTCGATACTATCATCGACAAGCGGATAAACATAAACGGATGCAAATGAGGTATGACGCTTAGCATTACTATCAAAAGGGGAAATTCGAACTAAACGATGTACGCCGTTTTCTCCTTTTAAATAACCAAAAGAATAATCTCCTTCAAACTCTAGAGTAACGGTTTTGATACCTGCAACCTCACCAGCCTGAAAGTTAAGTTCTTTTATTTTGTAGCCATAACTTTCGCCCCACATCATATACATACGCATAAGCATTCCTGCCCAATCGCAACTTTCGGTTCCTCCGGCGCCAGCAGTAATTTGTACTACGGCACTTAAGCTATCACCTTCGTCTGAAAGCATGTTTTTAAACTCGATATTTTCGATATGTAATTGCGCAACTTTATAATGCTCATCTAATTCTTCAGCCGAAAGTCCTCCTTCTCTGTAAAAATCATAGGCAATTTGCAACTCATCAGTAAGTTCGATGGCTTTGTTATAATCTTCGATCCATTTTTTCTTGTTTCTTAGATTTTTTACAATAACCTCGGCTTCTTTTGCATTGTTCCAGAAATCAGGTGCAAAAGTCTTTTCTTCTTCGTTGGCGATTTCAATTAATTTGGCATCAACGTCAAAGATACCTCCTCAACGCACCAAGGCGCTCCACAATACCTTTTATTTGTTCGGTAGTTGTCATAAATTAATAGTAGTTTTATATTTTATAAATAGTACGCTAATTCGGTTTTATGTTACTTATAGATTAGATTTTACAGAAAAGTGTTTTTAAAAAAAAACTATTAGTAAATACGTAATTATGCTGGACAAAAATAAGATATAGTTTTTAGAATATGGAAATAAATTTCATTGGAGAAAAAAGAATACTAAAAGTTTATATTATAGCGTAATAGCACAAATAATAATGGAAAATATAACTTACGTGAATATGTTTTTTAAAATTAGTTAGCCGATTTTAAAATTTATTTAAAACTATTAATGTGTGTTTATATGTTTTTTATAAATAATACGTTAATTTGGTTCTGATGTTATTTACAAGTTAAATTTTACTAAAACTTGCTTAAAATAACTATTAGTAATACGTAATTTTGTTGTGTAAAATTAAGATACAGTTTTTAGAATATGGAAATAAATTTAATTAGCGATACCATTACCAAACCTAGTATTGAAATGTTGCAATACATGTTCAATGCTAAAGTAGGAGATGATGTTTACAAGCAAGACCCGACGGTTATTGAACTTGAAGCTGGAGTAGCAGAAATGTTCGGTATGGAAGCAGGGTTATTTTTTCCATCTGGAACCATGGCAAATCAAACCGCAATAAAATTACATACACAACCAGGAGAGCAATTAATTGCCGATAAATATGCACACGTTTTTCATTATGAAGGAGGAGGAGCTTCGTTTAATAGCGGTGTTTCTTGTTGTTTATTAGATGGACATCGTGGTATGATTACTGCCGAGCAGGTTGCAGCAGCAATTAATGACCCTGAGTTTTATCATAGTCCATTAACAAGTTTAGTATGTGTAGAGAATACTACTAATAAAGGTGGAGGGGCATGTTATGAACTTGAAGATTTAAGGAAGATAAAACAAGTTTGTGATGCTAATAATTTGAAATTCCACTTAGATGGAGCCAGAATTTGGAATGCTTTAGTTGCAAAAAGACAAGATCCGAAAGAATTTGGAAAAATATTCGATACCATTTCGGTTTGTTTCTCAAAAGGATTGGGTGCTCCAATTGGTTCTATGTTATTAGGAACTAAAGCCGATATAAAAAGAGCATTAAGAATCCGAAAAATGTTGGGAGGAGGAATGCGTCAGGTTGGTTATTTGGCGGCAGCTGCAATTTTTTCCTTAGAAAATAACTTAGAAAGATTAGCAGAAGATCATAGAAGAGCCAAAGAAATCGAAGCGGTTTTGCTAACAAAACATTGGGTTGCTTCAGTAGAACCTGTAGAGACGAATATTTTAATTTTCTCATTGCAGCCGAACTTCAGTGATCAGCTTTTGATAGAAAAATTAAAACAAAAAAATATTTCGATAAGTTCAATGGGTAACGGAAAACTTAGGATTGTAACACATCTTGATTATAGACAAGTAATGCATACATATGTTTTAGAAACGCTTCAGAAGTTTTAGAAAAAAAAGGTTTAAGAAAGGTACAGAGAAACAAAGGCTCAGAGGTTCAAAGTTTACTAATTGGTGTAAAATATTTGAGTCTCTGAATTTTTTTATCTATTCTGTTAAGTTTTAAAAGTCTTAGAAATAAAAAAGGTTCAAAGTTTACTAATGATGTAAAACCTTTGAACCTTTGTAGCTTTTTTTAACCTTTGTACCTTACTTAAACAAATCATCCATTCCAGGAATCATTGGCATATCCATTTTTGCGACAGCATCAAGCTCGGTTTGGTTAACATCTGTAGCTTTTTCTATTGCTTTATTTAATGTTACAATCAGGTAATCTTCTAATTGCTCTTTATCTTCTAATAAAGAATCAGCAATTGTAATTGATTTTATTTTTCGGTTAGCTGTCAAAGTAACTTTTAATAATCCATCAGCACTTTGTTCATCTATTAAAACCGTATCTAATCGTTTCTTTGTATCTTCAATTTTTTGTTGGGTTTCTTTAAGTTTTCCCATCATTCCCATTAAATCCATTTTCGGTTGTTTTTAAATTATGGAACGAAATTACTAATTCAAATTTAAATTCAAGTGTTAATTAGATAAAAAAGCATTTAGTTACCCGTTCGTTTATGTTATTTTTGTACTTTCATTTTAAAATTAAAATCCAAAAAATGCCAAATAAAATTGCTGCCCCCATAGCTAAAGAAATTCCTAAGTCATTAAAGAAACATAAAGAAGTTAGAATTGATAATTATTTTTGGCTGAATGATAGAGAAAATCCTGAAGTTATTGACTATCTAAATCAAGAGAATGCTTACTACGAAAGTATGACAGCGCATACTAAAGATCTACAGAAAGCATTATATGAGGAGATGAAAGCCAGGATTAAGGAAGATGATGAGTCGGTTCCTTATTTTTATAATGGATATTTTTATATTACTCGTTTTGAAACGGGCAAAGATTACCCAATTTATTCTCGTAAAAAAGGAAGCTTAACTGCCGATGAAGAAATCTTATTTAATTGTAATGAGTTATCGGTAGGACATAATTACTTTAAATTAGGTGGATTGAGTATAAGTCCTGATAATAAATTTGTGTCTTTTGCGCAGGATTTAGTCGGAAGAAGAATCTATACCATTCAGATAAAAAATTTAGAAACTGGCGAAATTCTTTCGGATAAAATAGAAAATGCAACTGGAAGTTCAGTTTGGGCAAATGATAACAAAACTATGTTTTATACAAAACAAGATGAGGTTACATTGCGTGCTGATAAAGTTTTTAAACATAAATTAAATACAGATTCTATAAATGATGTTTTGGTTTTTGAAGAAACTGATGATACTTTTAATGTTTCTGTAGGTAAAGAGAAATCCCGTAAATATATTGTAATTAGTTCAGGAAGTACACTTACTACCGAATATAGAACACTAAATTCTGATAATCCAGATGGAGAGTTTGTTGTTTTTCAGCCTCGTGTTCGCGGTTTAGAATACAGTATTTCGCATTTTGAAGACCATTTTTACATTCTGACCAATAAAGACAAGGCGACGAACTTTAAGTTGATGAAAACGCCTGAAAATGCTACTGGAAAGAAAAACTGGAAAGATCTTATTCCGCATAGAGAAGATGTTTTATTAGAAGACATTGAAATTTTCAAGAATTATTTAGTTGTAGAGGAACGTTCGAATGGTTTAAACCACATCCGAATCATGCCTTGGAATGGGGAACCAGATTATTATTTGCCTTTTGGCAGTGAGACCTACAGTGCTTATACCACAACAAATATTGATTTTGACACGGATATTTTACGTTATGGCTATCAATCGTTAGCAACACCATCTTCGGTTATCGATTTTAATATGAAAACGAAAACCAAAGAAATCCTAAAAGAACAACAAGTTCTAGGAGGGAAGTTTGATAAGGATAACTATATCGAAGAACGTATTTGGGCTACTGCTACAGATGGTGTAAAAGTGCCAATTTCTATGGTTTACCGTAAAGGATTGGAGAAAAATGGTAAAAACCCGTTATTACTTTATGCATACGGATCATACGGAATTACAATGGATACTTATTTCTCTTCAACACGATTATCATTACTAGATAGAGGTTTTGTTTTTGCAATAGCACATATTCGTGGAGGAGAAGATTTAGGAAGACAATGGTATGAAGATGGGAAATTATTGAAAAAGAAGAATACTTTTACAGATTTTATAGATTGCTCTAAACACGTAATTGAGCAAAAATATACTTCACCAGAACATTTATATGCCGAAGGAGGCTCTGCAGGCGGGCTTTTAATGGGTGTTATTGTAAATTGGGCACCCGAATTATATAACGGTGTAATTGCTCAAGTACCATTTGTAGATGTCATGACCACAATGTTAGATAGTAGTATTCCGTTAACTACTGGAGAGTATGATGAGTGGGGAAATCCTAATACAAAGAAATATTATGATTATATGTTGTCTTATTCACCATATGATAACATAAGTGCTCAAAAATACCCTAATATGTACATTTCTACTGGTTTACATGATTCTCAGGTGCAATATTGGGAACCTGCTAAATGGGTAGCTAAATTAAGAAATAAAAAAACTAATAATAATTTATTATTCCTTCATACAAACATGGATGCGGGTCATGGCGGTGCTTCCGGGCGTTTTGAAGCCCTAAAGGAACTTGCCAAAGAGTTTAGTTTTTTATTAGATTTAGAGAAAATTAAAAGGTAATTAGAATTTTTTTGTTAAATTTGCAACCTGTCGAGGTTAATTTAAAAATACCCTCGATTAACTATTTTTTTATGAAAGAAGAAATAACTGCTTACAACAACGTTTTAGAACTAATAGGCAATACACCGCTTATTAAACTAAATAAAATCACTGAAGAGTTAGAAGGCAATTTCTACGCAAAGGTAGAAGCTTTTAATCCGGGACATTCCTCAAAAGATAGAATCGCATTATATATTATTGAAGAGGCCGAAAAGAAAGGAATTTTATCTCCAGGAGATACAATTATAGAAACTACTTCGGGCAATACAGGTTTTAGCTTAGCAATGGTAAGCATTATAAAAGGATATAATTGCATTCTAGCTGTTAGCTCAAAATCATCCAAAGACAAAATCGATATGTTACGAAGTCTAGGAGCCAAAGTATACGTTTGCCCAGCGCACGTTTCTGCAGATGATGAGCGTTCTTATTATAATGTTGCCAAGAGACTACATGAAGAGACCAAAGGTTCGGTTTATATTAATCAATATTTTAATCAATTAAATGTTGATGCACATTATAACACTACAGGACCAGAAATTTGGGAACAAACCAAAGGTCAGATTACACACCTTGTAGCCTGTAGCGGAACTGGAGGAACAATCTCGGGAACTGCAAAATACTTAAAGGAACAAAACCCAAACATTCGAATTCTAGGAGTTGATGCTTTTGGATCGGTATTAAAAAAATACCACGAAACAAGAGAATTCGATAATAAAGAAATTTATCCATACCGCATAGAAGGTTTAGGTAAAAATCTTATCCCTTCGGCTACAGACTTTGATATCATCGATAAATTTATAAAAGTTACCGATGAAGAAAGTGCTCACTCAGCCAGAGAAATTACCAGAAAAGAAGGTTTATTTGTAGGATATACATCTGGAGCGGTAATGCAAGCGATCAAACAATATGCAGAAGAAGGTGAGTTTACAAAAGACAGCAATATAATTGCAATATTTCCTGATCACGGTTCACGTTACATGAGTAAAGTATTTAGCGATGATTGGATGAATGAACAAGGTTTCTTTGACAGTGTCAATGAAGAAGAAGTTCAAAAAATTGAATTTGTAAAATAGATAAAATATTATTTTCTATATATAGAAAACTCCAGAGATATCTGGAGTTTTTTTGTTTTTGAGAGTTGATTACTTATTTTTTAAAAGAGAATTCACTAAATGATCAGCTTGTCTAGTTGTTTCAGGAAGCCTATAATCAGGTGTTAATTTTAATACCCAATTTATGGCCGTTTCAAGAGAGATTTTATGTCCTATTGATACATACATAGGATTTGTGTTATCCTGTGTTCGGAGTGTCTTACCAACCAGAACATTATTGTAAATTAGTTCTTGAGTATCTCCTCTTTTTTGTCCTAATAAAGTTTTATCATAACTGCCAACCAATCTTTTTTTAGCACATCCAATTGTTGGTATATCTAATTCTATTCCTAGATGGGTTGCCATACCAACTCCTTTAGGATGGGCAATTCCTTGAGCATCACAAACAATCAAATCTGGTTTTATTGTAAGTTTTTTAAAAGCTTCTATTAAGGGAGGAATTTCTCTAAAGGAAAATAAACCTGGAACATAAGGAAAAGTAATTTCCATTTCATGGAAAGCCTGTTCAACTACTTCGTAAGTCTGCGCATTTAAAACTACTATGGCACCAATCATTTTATCTGAGCCATCATTGTATGCAACATCTACTCCTGCAATATATTTAATTATCTCTGGTAATTGATCTTGTTTAATTACTTTATCACGGAGGTTATTCTGTAAATCGTAATATTGCTTAAACTCCTGTTGTTCTTCAAATAATTTATTCTTCATAATTTATTTAATAAGGTAGATCTACTCGACAACCTACTAATGTAGTATTTAAAAAATCAACAAAATAAAATGTATATGGAGCATAACATTCTACATAATCAGAATGGAATAGTTGGTAACACAATGAATAATTAAAGCCAATTTTATTATAAAGCGTATTAAAAGATCTCCCCGGTTCTTTATAATATATTGTGTTAAACTCAAATCTAAATTTATCTAAATGATTAGAATATTCTGAATCAATTATTTGATTAAACGGAATCAATATTTTTTTTGCAATAACATCTAATTGATCACTTAAATTTTCTTCTAGAAATGATAAAAATTCTGGAATTTGAGTTTCATTAAATTGCTTGTTTACAAATTCTTTTAATTGTATTTCTATTCGAAATTTAAATAAATAATTTTTACTTTTTAAAGTAATTAATTCTTTACTTATCCAAGAATCTTCACTAGTATGATAAAAAAACTCAAAATCCTTATTATTAAATGTAACTGTCATATTATAATTTATTTACCTTCTAAAACTTTTACACCAAAAGAAATATGAAAACAGCATGGGCATCTTTGCATTACATTATCTCCATTACTTCTTATAAACATTTCAAACTCAGATAATGATTGCTCAGTAGCTTTGTTCCCTAGTTTATATAAAGCAGTACTTAAAGCCCTTATTTCTCCATGAAAACCAGCACGTCCTGCTCTTGTAAGTTTGTCTAATTTATCAATATCTAAAAGTCTATTTGCAAGTTCTGGATTTGTAACATTGCCTGTTAAACCAATAACACTATTTCTAATAAAATTCATATACTTTATTAGATCTCTCAATAATGGATGACATCCAGTTGAAAGAAATAAATCTTCTTCTGATTTTTCTGATTTTTTGAAATTATATCCTAACAAAACTTCACCTCCAAAACTTTGATGTGTTACTTCAACAACTACTTGTTCTTGGTTTGATGGAGGATTGGCTTCCATTACTTTTTTAACTAAATTCCCTAGGTATCCCGACGGATGTTTATCAGCAACGTTTTTACAAGATTGAAATTGACCTTCATCTGTAATATACTTTCTGCCTTTGAATTCAATATTGAATCTTTTCCACAAATCTAGTGAACTTACTTCAAAATTTTTGATTACTTCTATCCAAGTTTTACAATGAAAACTAAATATTAAGCTGAATAAGCGTTGATATTAATGATTTGAGGCTAGAGTGTTTTTTTTGTAGATAAATCAGCAGCAGAGCTTTATAAAGGTCTTAGATAGCGAGTATTGTTGAGGTTGTGAATTAATAGACAGAAAATAATGGCTAATAAATAGCTCTATATGTTCAGTAAACAAAAAAAACTCCAGATTTCTCTGAAGTTTAGTATATAGTATAAAAGTGAAAATTACTCTTCTTTCATCGTATGATATACGTTCATAACGTCATCATCTTCTTCAATTTTTTCGATAAGTTTCTCTACATCTGCAATTTGAGCTTCGGTAAGTTCTTTCGTAATTTGTGGAATACGTTCAAAACCAGAAGATAAAATTTCAAGTCCTCTGTTTTCTAATTCTTTTTGGATAGTTCCAAAACTTCCAAAAGGAGCATAAATTAAAATTCCGTCTTCATCTTCAAAAACCTCTTCAGCACCAAAATCGATTAATTCTAATTCTAATTCCTCAGGATCAAGATTACCTTTAGGGATTCGGAAATTACAAGTATGGTCAAACATAAATTCAACCGAACCTTGCGTTCCCATAGTTCCGTTACATTTGTTAAAGTAACTACGAATATTGGCTACAGTACGATTATTGTTATCAGATGCAGTTTCTATTAATATTGCAATTCCGTGAGGAGCATAACCTTCAAATAAAATTTCTTTATAGTTGGCAGTATCTTTATTGCTGGCATTTTTTATAGCGCGCTCAACGTTGTCTTTAGGCATGTTGGCTGCTTTGGCATTTTGTATAACCGCTCTTAGTCTAGAGTTGGCATCCGGATTAGGACCACCTTCTTTAACGGCCATTACGATATCTTTACCAATACGGGTAAATGTTTTGGCCATTGCCGACCAACGTTTCATTTTTCTACCTTTTCTAAATTCAAACGCTCTTCCCATTGCTAATTTTTTATTTTGAGTTGCAAAAATACAGTTATTAGTTATTTTACAAAAACAAACACTATGTTTTTTTTGGTGAAATGTAAACTGGTGACAGTAAAATGTAAATTGAGAATATATACTACATTGTAAGTAGTCAATAATTTCAGTATTCAGTTTTAAACTGGCACCGAATACAGAGACTAAACACTGCCACTGAATACTGTAAACCGAGACCGAATACTAATTAGCTGCATTAAAATCATTAATAATATTTACAGCCTCATTTAAGTACGGATTAGTTTTAAGATTATTAATTTGATATTGATTCATAACTTTTTCGGTAGGATAAATACCTAGCAGAAATTGGTTAACGGTCGAATTATAAATCTCAAGTGGACTATTCTTGCTATTAAAAGCGTTTATTTCTTCCCACAAAATACTTCTTGATTTTTTCTGATTAAAAACAGCATCCAAAGTCATCGGAATTTCAGTTTGAGGAATATTAATAAGCTGGTCTATTTTTTGATTTATCTGGATAATATTATTAAAATAATCACTCGCAGCAACCCTAATACTACTATCATCTGCTAAGCTATTTATAAGACTTCTTTTTACATAAGGTCTAAATCTTAAAACAGGAACAATACTATCGTTTTTAATTGCCGTAGGGAAATTTTTCTCCTTCTGGATAATGTTTTCGTAAAACTCAGGAAGAACCACATCGGGAGTTATACCTATATATTGGTGACTCTTTCCTGTTATCCTGTAAAATTTATTGATAGTTATTTTCAGGAAGTCGGTGTTTTTTTTCTCATCCAGAGATTGTATAGTTTGCATTGTAGCTTTTCCTAGCGTAGTACTACCCAATAATAATGCTCTGTTATAATCCTGCATAATTGCAGCAAAGAACTCACTAGCCGAAGCCGTGTTGCCATTTACCAATACCACAACAATACCTTTATAAAGCATACCTTTATAAGGATCATTTATAACCGATTGTTCCTTTTTATTATCAACCACAATCGAGATAGGGCCGCTATCTATAAACATTCCGGCTAGTTTTATGGCTTCCTCCATAGATCCGCCACCATTATCTATTAAATCGATAACCAGACCTTTAATATTGTCTTTTTGTAGCTTAATAATTTCTTTCGCAGTATCATCAGCACAACCTTTTCCGCTATTTCCTTCTAAATCTGCATAAAAACTAGGGATTTTTATATAACCAATCTTACTTTCTTTACCAATTATAAAGCTAAAAACAGAGTTTTCTTCATCCTTCATAATTTGTTTCTCGATGCTCACTTCAAAACTTTTCCCAGAATTTCTTTTAAGAGTCAGAATGATAGTTTTATTCAACTCAGATAAAATCATGGTCGAAATAGATTCAAGCGTGGCACACGAAACCTTTAAAGTTTCTTTTTGGTTAGAGATAGAGATAATTTGATCTCCCTTTTTTATCTGACCAGTTTTAAAAGCAGGACCATTAGGGTCTAATTCATCTACAATAATCTCATTTTTTTCATTCAAATTCACATTTAAACCCAGAGATAAATGCTCTTTGGATAAAGAAGCTACAAAACTAGATTTTGAATCATCGCTAAAATAGGCAGTATGAGGATCAAAATACGTACAGAAATAGTTATATAGTTTTTCTTGAGGATTTTTTCCCGATTGCAAAAGCGTATTAATTCGGCATATTTCGTTATCAAGAACAGTTTTTTTATGAATCGGTTCAAGAGAAGCGAAATTCGCTTTAAGCGAGTCCAGATTAGAACTTATTTCAGAGATTTCATCCAGAATTTCGTAGCGCATTTTTTTACGCCAAACCTTCTCAATTTCGGTTTCCTTCATATATACGGGAAAAGATTTTTTGTAAAATCGAATCGTATCTTTCGCAGAATAATCAATAGGTTGAGTCAGGATTTTTTCTAAGGCAGCTTTGTTTCTTATAAGACCATTACGATATTTAGTAACAATATCATTCAGGAAACTACAATCTTTATTCAAAATAAGATTGTCAATATTTAAGCGGTATTTTTTGGCAAGCGCATCGTATTCCGATTTCAGGAAAATATTTCGGGAAGGGTCAAGGTCATCGATAAAGTTATCAAAAACAAAAACCGATAGACTATCATCTACCGGTTTTGGCTGAATATGCTCGCTTTGAATAAGCGCATTTATTTTAGTTAATATTTCACATGTAGAGTCACTATTTTGACCAAACAGAGAGAAACCAACAAGCAGAAATACTAATGAAAATTTTTTCATAAATCGGGTATCAACATTTAAACTAAAATTACGCTAATTTTTTTTATAAAAAGAGTATAATCTCACTAAAATATTGATGCCAGAAAGTATTATTTCTTATAGAAAGGTAATTTTACCACTTTCGCAGGAACATCATTTTTTCTAATTCTAATAAAGATATCGCTATCTACAGCACTGTTTGAGATAGTTACGTATCCTAACCCAATACCAATACCCATAGATGGAGACATAGTTCCAGATGTTACCACCCCGATTACATTTCCAGAACCATCAACAATTTCATAATCTTGTCTAGGTACAGCACGTTCCTGCATCTCAAAACCAACAAGTTTTTTAGTAACACCAGCTTCTTTTTGTTTTTTCAGGTTCTCAGAGTTCGTAAAATCTTTAGTAAACTTTGTAATCCAACCCAATCCAGCCTCAAGAGGCGAAGTAGTATCGTTAATATCATTTCCGTATAAACAGAAACCCATTTCTAGACGCAACGTATCACGAGCCGCTAATCCTATTGGCTTAATACCAAAAGCAGCACCAGCTTCAAACACTTTATTCCAGATAAGTTCAACCTCATCATTTTTGCAATAAATCTCAAAACCACCAGAACCAGTATAACCTGTAGCCGAAATAATTACATTATCGATTCCTGCAAAAGTACCAATCTCAAAATGGTAATAAGGAATAGCCGATAAATCAACCGAAGTCAAACTTTGCATAGCCTCAACAGCTTTAGGCCCTTGTATTGCTAACAAAGAATAATCATCCGATAGGTTTTTCATATCCACACCCAAATCATTGTGCGAAGAAATCCAATTCCAGTCCTTATCAATATTCGAAGCATTTACAACAAGTAAATACTCTTCATCTTTCATTTTATAAATAATCAAATCATCTACAATTCCGCCATCATTATTAGGTAAGCAAGAATATTGAGCTCTACCAATAGTAAGCGCCGATGCATCATTCGAAGTTACTTTCTGAATCAAAGCCAAAGCATTTGGACCAGATAATAAAAATTCTCCCATGTGCGAAACGTCAAAAACGCCCACACTACTACGAACCGTCTCGTGTTCAGCATTTACACCCTCGTATAAAATAGGCATATTATAACCAGCAAAAGGTAGCATTTTCGCTCCCAAACCCTCATGTATGTGCGTTAGCGCAGTATTTTTCATTGTGTGTGTTTATAAAAGTTAATCGCAAATTTATTCAAAAAATGTTGTAAACAAGTACTCAAAATTATAAAAATCGCAAAAATTAGTAGCTGTTTCCTGCTATTCGCTATATCTTTATGTCCGCCGCGGCGGAACATAAAGGATGCCGCTATTATCAGGGCTAGAGCTTACCAGGTAATATTAATGATTTTTGAATCATGGTTTTTTGTAATTTTAATAAAAATACCCATTTCATGAAAATACCCATTCTCATAACCCAAGCCGAGATTCAACAGATTTACAAGCCTATAAATCCCAAAACACACAAAGGAATACAAGGACATGCAGCAATAATTGCAGGAAGTTATGGCAAGATAGGAGCAGCTGTTTTAGCATCCAAAGCCTGTATAAAATCAGGCTGCGGACTCGTAACGACACACATTCCAAAATGTGGCTACGAAATCCTCCAATCTACAATTCCCGAAGTTATGGTGGTAACCACAACACATGAAAAATACATATCCGAAATCATATTCGATATAAAATCACAAGCCATAGGAATAGGCCCAGGAATAGGGCAGGAATCCAACACACAAAAAGCATTTTATGAGTTTTTAAAAACAAATAAAACTCCACTAGTTATCGATGCCGATGCACTAAATATCCTATCACAGAATAAAGCTTGGTATGATTTGCTACAACCAGATACCATACTGACGCCACATCCGAAAGAACTAGAACGCTTAATAGGAAACTGGACTTCTGACAGCGAAAAATTTGAAAAAACAATAGAATTTTCCAAACAATATAAAGTAATCATAGTCATGAAAGGCGCGCCAACACATATCGTAAACGGCGAATCTATTTACCAAAATACCACAGGAAATGCAGCATTGGCAACAGCAGGAAGCGGAGATGTCCTAACCGGAATAATCACAAGTTTACTGGCGCAAGGGTATTTACCAATTCAAGCTGCTCAATTAGGAGTTTACATACACGGTTTAACCGCAGATATTGCCTTACCCGAAACAGGATATCAGTCATTTATAGCATCCGATATTATTACAAATCTTGGGAAAGCGTTTTTGACATTAGATTAGTTAGATTTTTAGACTTCTTAGAGACAAGACTTAAAGAATCAGGATTTTAAGATTTATTGTATGTTACTCAGTTTGTCCTTCTGAGCGTCCCGAAACTTCGGGAGAAGAACCACAATATAATTCTGAAAAGATAAACGCACGCAATGTAGAGACGCACCGCAGTGCGTCTCCCGTAATATATTCCACAATATATTCCACAAACTAAGCCGTAAAACAAACCAAACCAGAGAAAAAATTCTGCCGAATCTGCGTGAACCAAAATTAACATAACGCTTAAATATATTGTGGGAGACGCACTGCGGTGCGCCTCTACAGACGTGGCGTGATAACTGTTGTGTTTAAATTCTACTAAAGGATAATAACCAGAGAAAAAATTCTGCCGAATCTGCGTGAACCAAAATTAACGTAACGCTTAAATATATTGAGGGAGACGCACTGCGGTGCGTCTCTACAG
>NZ_NCWQ01000052.1:0-29532 GCF_002156885.1 Flavobacterium sp. AJR
TAAACTTATACTTAACTGGATTAGGAATGATTTATATCGCAAGACATATTGCGATAATAGCCCAAATCCTAAACCTTTTTTATCTTCTTTATCAAACTCGGACTGAAAAAATCTTGGAGTGGCTTCTAACAATAATGCAATTCCTTCCTGAGTAGAATCATCGGCATTATTTCCTATCCAAAACTTAATAAAGTCTTTCTGATTATATTCTATCAATCCAAAAGCTGGATCAGAAATATAATAAATACCTCTCTTAATTTTATAAAGTACAACATAGTGTTCTTTATTCCAATGTAAGACACAAGGCAAAGGAGCTTCTTCCAGACTCTGTACATTAAGTTTAACTCCTAAGGTTCGAAAACCAATTTTTTCTGCAGCATCACTTAAGAACAACAAATTACTTCCTTCCCGTGTGGTCTCACTGTAATCACGTAGTTCTTGAATATTTATGGACTTACCATAATGCTTTGCAATAATCTTTAAGCAGGTAGGACCGCAGTCCTTAAAATCTGCTTGTTTATAATTGGGGAATTTTTTCAATTTTAAATCTTGTTTTACAAGGACAATATACTCTAATTATTTCATATTCGAATATAAAATAATAAAGAGGAACCACCTCCTCTTTATCATCTTAATGAACAACCTTACTAACACTTAACAAATTATAATTTTATTTAAAACCTACGGCTGTACATTACATGGACTAGCGCAGGTTATCTTATAGTACTTACAGAGACCCGTATTCCAATCACGACAATACTCCAAACCACCTTTGATGCTTTTTTGTTGGTTTTTTGTTAATTGTTCAGCACCTTCTAAATTTAAAATCTTTTTTAACATGATATTTAGTTTTATTAGTTACACAAAAAACAATTAAAACATTAAGTTCTTGTTAGTTGTTTTACGGACTAACAAAAACTTAATTAATATTACATTATTAAGGCTCTATCCCTGGACGACATGGACTAGCGCATGATAAGCTATAATACTTACATTGATTTGTATTAGGATCAATACAATCTTTTAAACCACCTTTAATACTTTTTTGCTCATTTTTAGTTAATTTTTGAGCACCTTCTAAATTTGAAATGTTTTTTAACATGATATAAAGTTTTAAAAATTAATTAATTAAGCTCCACCTCCAGGAAATGTACAATTCCCAGTACTTCCTTCTTCTAATCCTGGTATTGTACCATCAACACAATAAGAAAAGCAAGAAGAACTTATTTTTACAGGACCTCCATTATAGCAAAAACATTTACAGTTTCCTGGCGGGATTTTACCTCCTCCAACAAGCATTTTTTGTTCGCTTTTGCTTAAATTTTGAGCACCTTCAATATTTAATATATTCTTTAACATAAGTATTGTTTTTAAAAATTAATTTTCATTAAGGCTCACAACGAACACAAACACCGAAAATATTTAAACAAAAATCTACAGCACATCCCTCTTTAGGTTTCTCTGTACCACCTTTGATTATTTTCTGCTCTGTTATGTTCAATTCTTGAACTCCTTCTAATTTTAAAATATTCTTTAACATAAGTATCGTTTTTTTAATGTTGAATAAATATTTACTAATTTTTTCTACAAAGCCCCTCAAATTCGCCTGAGACAACACAATATGTTCCTGTTGGACATATTCTTCCTTTAGTACAGGCTATACCTCCATGAATACTCTTTTGCTCATTTTTGGTTAATTGATGAGCCCCTTCTAAGTTTAAAATATTTTTTAACATAATTAGTTTTTATTAATTCGTTAATACTTCACTTTTTTAAGAACTAGGGTTTATGCCTAAAACTCATAAACCCTAGTATAAAAATTATCTAGAACACTCAATAAATCTGCAATCTGGATAGGCAATATTATTATCTTCAGGACAACAAACGATAAAATCGCCAGGTCCGTTTCCTTTAATTACTTTTTGCTCATTTTCTGTTAACTCCTGAGCTCCATCTATTTTTGATATATTTTTTAACATCATTATATTTTTTAAATTGTTGAACAAATACCTCTGATACTTTCTACAAATCTCTTCAAATAGCTAAACTGAAATTAACTTCAGGACTCGAAGTTCAAATGTAATATAGAGAAAACTAAACCTGACACTCAATATATCTGCAATCTGGATATGCAATACCGTCTTCTGGGCAACAAACTTCCCAATTCTTTTGTCCTCCCTTAATTGATTTTTGCTCATTTTCTGTTAATTCCTGAGCTCCATCTATTTTCGAAATATTTTTTAACATATTATCTTTAATTAAAATGATTAAATAAATTTAATTAGCAAGGCATACAACGCCATATCCATTTTCCATTTTCTAATAAACGTTCCGCACAGAAACCTTCGTCACAAAGTGGTGCACCACCTCCTGTAATTGATTTTTGCTCATTTTTAGTTATTTTCTGAGCACCTTCCAAGTTTAAAATGTTTTTTAACATGATATCATATTTTAAATTAAAGTGATTAAATAAATTTAATTAGCAAGGCATACAACGCCATACCCATTTTCCATTTTCTAATAAACGTTCTGCACAGAAACCCTCGTCACAAAGTGGCGCACCACCTCCTGTAATTACTTTTTGCTCATTTTTAGTTATTTTTTGAGCGCCTTCCAAGTTTAAAATGTTTTTTAACATGATATTATATTTTAAATTAAAGTGATTAAATAAACTTAATTAGCATGGTAAACAATCCCATACCCATTTTCCATCTTCCAATGAACGTCTTGCACAAAAACCTGCTTCACAATATGGAGCACTACCAGCACTAATCTTTTTTTGCTCATTTTTTTCAATTTTATGAGCACCTTCTAGATTTAAAATGTTTTTTAACATGATATATGGATTAAAAATTAAAAAATACCCCCAGTCATCTTATGATTCTCGAGGCTCAATACTACTAATTTGTCAATTGAGCAAAATCAATTAACTATAACATTTAAGAGGAATCTTTGATACAGGAACACAATAACATCCTGTTTCTGGACAACAAAGAATAACACATTCTCCTCCTCCATTGATACTTTTTTGCTCGCTATTAGTTAGTTTTTGAGCACCTTCTAATTTTAAAATGTTCTTTAACATAATTTGGTTTTTTGAATTTGTTAATATTATTAATTGATAGAAATCAATTAACTATAGCATACAAGCTGTTCCTTTAGGAACACATGAACATCCTGTATCTGGACAACAAAGGATAACACATGCACCACCATTAATACTTTTTTGCTCGCTATTAGTTAATTTTTGAGCACCTTCTAATTTTAAAATTGATTTTAACATAATATGGTTTTTTGAATTTGTTAATACCCCAATCATTTAAAGACACTTGGGATTTATGTCTAAACCATGAAATTGTATTATAAAACTTGAGCAAAGAATTCTTCTTATGCAACATACATGAAGAGTATCTACATACAATCTTGATTAAAAAACAAAACAGCTTAAGACAATTTTGTATCTAATTTTAATAAGGAATTAACCTTGATAGCAACAACCTCCTGAAGAAATAGGATACAATACAGGACATGGCTTACCACCTTTAAATATGGCTTCTCCACTGGCGATAGCATTAGCACACTCTTCAGTAATACCTCCATTAATACTTTTTTGCTCATTATTTGTCAATTCTTGAGCACCTTCTAATTTTAAAATATTTTTTAACATAATTGATATTTTTAAAATTTAATTATTACATTGGATATCAGTCCAAAATTTTAATTATACTGGTCTGCAATCTCCATCATTACCACTTGCAACATCTCTACCAACGCATACTGTATTACGAGGACAATACCCATCTGCACTACAACGTAATCCTCCTTTAACAACTTTTTGCTCGTTTTTAGACAATTCTTGAGCACCTTCCAGGTTTAAAATCTTCTTTAACATAATATGGTTTTTTGAATTTGTTACTACTTCAATCATTTTAAGACACTCGAAGTTTTATGTCCAAACTATTATCTAAGTCAGCATACATGGCGTTCCTGCTGGAGCACATGCACATATACCATCAGGGCAGCAAATAAGGATATCAATACCATTACATACTATCCCTGATCCGTTAATAGATTTTTGTTCTTTTGCTGTAAGTTGTTGAGCGCCTTCTAATTTTAAAATGTTCTTTAACATAATATGGTTTTTTGATTTTTGTTACTACTTCAAAATTTTTAAGACACTTGAAGTTTGTGTCTATATTTTAGAGCATTTCTACTTCTTAATCCTATTAAGCCATTAGCACATTAGCACTCTACATAACTAGATGGTCTACAGATACCTGAAAACCTACAATCTGTCACACATATACTAGTCCCTGGACAATATCCATCGACACCACAGGCTAACCCGCCTTTAATGATTTTTTGCTCACTTCTGGTTAATTGCTGAGCACCTTCAAGTTTTAAAATATTCTTTAACATAATTGGGGAATTTTAAATTTTGTTAATACTTCAATCATTTTAAGACACTCGAAGTTTTATGTCTAATTACTTAACAGAATTAAATACATTGATCAGATACTTTTCTGCAAGGTCCACCTTCATAATATTGACATGTTCCATTCGGGCAAAATCTACCTTCAGGTGGAATCCAAGATCCTTTAATTTCTTTTTGCTGTTTTTTTGTCAACTCTTCTGCGCCTTTTAGGCTTAAAATGCTTTTTAACATAATACGGTTTTTTGAATTTGTTAATACTTCAATCATTTTAAGACACTTGAAGCTTATGTCTATTCATACTAAAAATCGATTTTAAACTTGAGCTTCGATTTTTATATACTTTTATTTTATTAATTAGGTAAAGTCCTAAATGAGTTTACGGTTTTGTTTTAATCTGCAAAACAACAACCACCTCCGGCTAAAGGATATTGTGGAGGGCACGGAGCCGATCCTTTTAATATTGCGTATCCAGCAGCCAATGCTTTAGCACAAACTTCGGTAACACCACCATTAATACTTTTTTGCTCTTTTTGCGTTAACACTTGAGCACCTTCTAATTTTAAAATTTTACTTAACATAATATGGTTTTTTGGTTTTATTAATCTTAAATTGAGCTATTAGTAAACTAACACTCAATGTAACTGTTTGGCCTACAAATCTCATCAAACCTACAATCAGATACACATTTACTTCCTGTTGGACACCATCCACCTTGATCACAAGCTCTTCCACCTTGGATAGTTTTTTGCTCACTTCTTGTTAATTCCTGAGCACCTTCTAGCTTTAAAATTTTCTTTAACATAATTGGGAAATTTTAATTTGGTTATTACTCCAATCATTTTAAGACACTTGAAGCTTATGTCTATAGATTTAAAGACAACAAAATCTTACTATTCTCAAATTAATATATTAGCAAAGCTTCTCAACGTAACTATTCGGTCTACACACGCCTACTGGCTTACAATCGAACACACATTTAGTGCTACCTGAACATACGCCAGTAGGACTACATTCAATATTAATTCCTCCATCAATAGTTTTTTGCTCGCTTCTTGTTAATTCCTGAGCACCTTCAAGCTTTAAAATTTTCTTTAACATAATTGGGAAATTTTAATTTGGTTATCACTCCAATCATTTTAAGACACTTGAAGCTTATGTCTACTCTTGCAAGAATTTTATAAATGCTTTACATATAGACAAGAGAGTCTCTCTCTAACGTTTCATTACTTTCTAAAATATCATTAATAAAATATTTTAGTTCGCTTAATTCGTACTCGGTAGGATACAACTTATTGTTAACAATTTTAACTGGTGTGTAATTAAATCCGTTTTGTGAGCACCAATCATATTGCTGCTGAATTTGTAAATTAACTTTCATAGAAATAGAATCAACTTTCCATTTTTCCTGCCATACTTCTAATGTCATTTTTTTAATATGCCAGTCAGATATTGCTTCTACAATGTTTTCAGGATTAGTATCATTAATCATCAACATTCTTTCTACGACAATTTTATAAGGGTTTTGATTGTTATCCGGATTGATATTGAACAATACATTCAAAGATATTTTTTCGGGAAATTTCCAAACTAACTCAAATGCTTCCTCAAATGCTTTATGACAATGTCCACAACTTGGGCTTATGATAATAGAAAGCTTGACAGCAGCAGCAGTATTTCCAAAATGCAATCCTGCCAATTTATCAAACCCTTCTTGTGCAGTAACATCCTTAGATAAGAATTCAAAAAGAGTATAGTTTCTTCTGAACTTGGTTAAGTTCTTCACAGAACTTTCTGCTTTTAATTTATCCTCAATAACTGGTTTTATAGTAAACCATAACGAAGAAATAAGAATCAAAGAGAATAAATACTGAAAAAGGCTAGCCAACGTAATGCTTAACTTTAATTCAGATTCAAAAGCCCAACCTATTCCTTGAACTATCATTAAAAAAGAAATAACCAAACACAATACACACCATTTTTTTATCTGGAATTTCTGAACCCAGATAGAATAGGCAATGATTGGTATAGCTGCCAGACTAAGCAATCCTACAAGATTAGAATTTGCTGGTCCTATTAACATTGCCAGAACTGCTGTAACAAAGAAGATTAATGGTAAATCCGAAAAACCAAACCACTTATTAACATCTACATTATCTGATTTAATAACTGATTCGCATGAAGTATTTGGATTGATATTACAAAACTTAGACACCATTTGGTTATCTATACCTAACTTTTCCTGAATTATGAAAACACTTACTATTAATCCCAATAAAGAGGTGACTAAAAAAGCATAATCGAATATCTTATAATCGTTATAAAAACTAGATAAGACAATTAGCGCCAAAAACAAAATACCATACTTAAGCCATTTTGGATTTTCACTCAAAACTTCTTCTTCCTGAGCTTCATTAGGCTCTATTGCAAGTACAACCCCACTCCAGTCTTTGGAGAAATCATCAACTGATAAAGTAACCTTTTTACTTTTTTCAGTCTCAATTGTAATTGAAGATTCTGTTTTTTGAACCAAAACTAAATCCTGATTATAAATTGCCAGGAAAGATTCAGGCAATTCAGCCAATTGTTCTTTTGGGACTTTTATTACAATATTCTCTATTGATAATGTATTCAATGAATCTGTAATAGCAAATAGACTTGGATAATTAGGATGAGAAAGGAATAACTCTTCGAACTCCTTTTTAGCATTTAAATAATTGTTTAAGTCAAGGTACTTGTTAACTAATTTAATCATAGGGACAATCTTAATTATTATGGAAAGGATTATCACAAATATTGACAATCTTTCACATAAAAAAAGTTAATTTTTTGGATTTTTAAAAAAAATGAATATATAATTTATAAATAGTTTAGCTCTTTTTTATATCGCAAAGCACTATTTATCAACTGATTAAAAAAAACAACCAGTAAAAATATATTTCAAAATCACAATCCAAATTATCGGTATTCCTTTTCTATAATTTTGGCATTCTAACAAATACAACTTATGAAAAAGACCTCGTTAACGCTCGAAGATTTTAAAAAAAATGAGCTCCCGAAAAAACAATACAAAATGATCATGGGAGGAGATGAACCAATAATAGATCCTAATACAGATCCTAAAATTATAGCAAATATTATCCCGCCAGGAACAGTGAGGCCACCTGGTCAGACTTAGTAGAGAAATAAAATTAGAAACTACAGCTTTACCCTCAGAATTCTGTAGTTTCTAATTTTTTAGTAAACTGAGTTGGAGTTACTCCTGTTCTTTTGCTAAAGGATTTTGTAAAAGAAACAGCATTTTTAAAACCCACACTCTCGGCAAGTGCCTGAGTTGAGTACTTACGATATTTTGAATTCGTTATTAATTCGTTAATCACGTAATTAATCTTTAATTCATTAGAGTATTCGCTAAAAGTTTTACCAAATCTCTTATTTACAACATAAGACAAATAACTGGTATTTGTTTTAATTTTCTTAGCTACAGATTGTTGAGTGAAATCTGAATTTAGATAGTAATGCTTCTTTTCTAATTGCTTTAATTTTTCGAATATTTCTTCTTCCTTCTCTAAATCTAAATTCATTTTAACAGCCATTTTAGGCACACTGTCTACTACAACCACTTCTTCATTTACTGTTTCTGGAATTGCATTGTTTAACGCTAATCTTTGTTTATACTCTTCGATTAAAGTATTCACTTTCTTATCCGTTTCTCTTTTTTTCTTAATGCTTTTTACATACAAAATAACCAAAACCACAACCAGCCCAACAAGAATAAAAATCATCAAATTCCAAAATCTAATTTTATTCTGATTTTTAGACTGAAGATCTTCCATCTCTTTTTTGACATTCACATTACCCAATCGAAAATTAACTTCTAAAGCTTCATTATCAATTTTTGACTGAATTGTCTCGAACTTATCAAAGTATTTTTCAGAATATTTTAATGCCTCTTGAGGTTCATTTTTGATGGTATAAATCTTGGCTAAATAATAATTAGAATTAATATAATACAGATCATCAACCTTGGTAATGTTATATATAGAATCTACTTTTTTAAAAAAATACAATGACTTATCATATTCTTTCGTTTTAAAGAACAAACTTCCCAAATTATAACTAGCAGAAAATAACTCGGGAAGCAATTTATTCTCTTCACTAAACAACAAAACATCATAATATATTTTTTCGGCATTAGCCAAATCATTCTTCATATAATAAATATTCCCTAAACTCATTTTAGAATTTAGTTTTGTATTTAAATAATTATTAGAATATAAAATTGCTTTTGTATAGTAGTGTTTTGCAGAATCTAAAAGTTTAGGATTAGAATAGTTTTTCCCGTAAGCTTTCTCAAAGGCTCGTCCTAAATTAAAATTAATATTACTCTTATAATTGGTAAATTTCTCTTCAGAAAACGAGTATTTTATTCTATCCGTTATTTTATTTGACTCTTGCAGAGATAAAATTGCCGATTTATAATTACCTACTTCTATATTAATTAAAGAAATATTCATATAGAATTTCACCATTCTAATCTGGTCATTCTCCTTCTTAACAATGGTTAAGCCCTTTTCGAATTTATCGAAAGCGGCAGTTAAATTATTTTTTCTCCAATCGATAAGCCCACCATAATTTAACAGATCAGCATGTAGTATTCTTTTTTCTTTTGAATTTTTTACTTTCTCTAAAAAACTAAAAGCCTGATCATAAAACATTTTTGCTTTAATACTATCATCTTTAAGCTGATATAAATATGCTTTTGCACCACAAGCAAACGTCTTATGCAAATAATCTCTCGATTGCTCCATTTTGTTTACAAAAATAAAAGCGCTATCTACATTAGAATTTGTACACACTCTTATTTTATCTTGTAATAGAACATACTCTTTATCGCTTAATTGCGAATTTTTCTGAGAGAAAACAGTACTTGCAATAAAAAAAAATAGGAGGCATTTAACAAATTTCATTAACGATATAGTTTTGAATTATCCCAAATTTAGTTCATTAATACCAATAAGCAAACAATAATTTGCAATAGAAATCTTAACATTATCACAATTTAATTCTGATTATTATTTTTAAATCAATAAAAATTATAACAATTTACTTTTGTTTTGTTATATCTATATTGTGTAAATTTGTTCTAGAAAAAAAACATAAATTATGAAACCAGACCTATTTCAAGCACCAGATTATTATAACCTAGACGACTTATTAAGCGACGAGCACAAACTCGTTAGAGATTCTGCCCGAGCATGGGTAAAAAGAGAAGTTTCTCCTATTATTGAAGAGTATGCTCAAAAAGCAGAATTCCCAAAACAAATCATAAAAGGCTTAGGAGAAATAGGTGGTTTTGGCCCTTATATACCTGTTGAATACGGCGGAGCTGGATTAGATCAAATTTCTTACGGTTTAATCATGCAAGAAATCGAACGTGGAGATTCAGGAGTTCGCTCTACATCATCTGTTCAATCTTCATTAGTAATGTACCCGATATGGAAATACGGAAATGAAGAGCAAAGAATGAAATATTTACCTAAGCTTGCTACTGGTGAATTTATCGGATGTTTCGGTTTAACTGAACCAAATCATGGTTCTGACCCAGGCAGTATGATTACCAACTTTAAAGACATGGGAGATCATTACTTATTGAATGGAGCAAAAATGTGGATTTCGAATGCGCCATTTGCTGACATTGCAGTAGTTTGGGCTAAAAATGAAGAAGGAAGAATACACGGTTTAATCGTAGAGCGCGGTATGGAAGGCTTTACAACTCCAGAAACTCATAATAAATGGTCGCTTCGTGCATCATCTACAGGAGAATTGATTTTTGATAATGTAAAAATTCCTAAAGAAAATCTATTACCTAACAAATCTGGATTAGGAGCACCACTTGGTTGCTTAGATTCTGCTCGTTACGGAATCGCTTGGGGTGCAATTGGCGCTGCAATGGATTGTTACGATACAGCTTTAAGATATGCAAAAGAGAGAATTCAGTTTGACAAACCTATTGCAGGAACTCAATTACAACAAAAAAAATTGGCCGAAATGATTACCGAAATCACAAAAGCACAATTATTAACCTGGCGTTTAGGAGTTTTAAGAAACGAAGGAAGAGCAACAACTGCTCAAATTTCGATGGCAAAAAGAAACAATGTCGATATGGCAATCAACATTGCTCGTGAAGCCAGACAAATATTAGGCGGAATGGGAATTACTGGTGAATACTCTATCATGCGCCACATGATGAACCTTGAAAGTGTAATCACTTACGAAGGAACTCACGATATTCATTTACTAATTACAGGAATGGATATTACTGGAATTCCAGCTTTTAAATAGAAATCATCTATTAAAATATTTATAAAAACGATTTAAAAGCTTCTTGTTACCAAGAAGCTTTTTTATATTTGCAAAAAAAATACCACCATGAATATTGAAACTATAAACAATAGCATTCAACCTCAGAAAGATCTTTTATTACAACACCCCCTATATAAAAAAATCCAAAACATCGATGATTTACATTGCTTCCTAGAAAGCCATGTTTACGCCGTTTGGGATTTTATGTCTTTACTAAAAGCTTTACAAGCAAAACTTACCTGTACAACTACACCATGGTTTGCTAGTAAAAACCCAGAGACTAGATATTTAATTAACGAAATTGTACTAGCCGAAGAAACGGATTTAAGTATTGATGGTCGTCGCCAAAGTCATTACGAAATGTATCTTGAAGCAATGGAAGATTGTGGAGCAAGCACAAAAAACATTCAAGGTTTTTTAAACGAAGTAAACTCTTTACAAAACATTTTTGTTGCAATAAAACAAAGCCAATTACACCCAAACATTAAAGCTTTTCTGGATTTTACTTTTAGAGTAATCGAAGAAGGGAAGCCACATGAAATTGCTGCAGCTTTTACTTTTGGAAGAGAAGATTTGATTCCGAATATGTTTACTGCGATATTGAAAAATTTTCAAGAAAACTTACCTGATACAGATTTAAGAAAACTGATATATTATTTTGAACGTCACATCGAACTTGATGCAGATGAACATGGTCCTATGGCAATGAAAATGATTACCGATTTATGCGAAGACGACGCACAAAAATGGTCTGATGTTCAAGAAATTTCCATTCTGGCTTTAGAAAAAAGAATTGGACTATGGGATGCTATCGAAGAAGAAATCAGCATAAAAATAGAAATGGTATAAAAACCAATATTCTATTTTTAACGTAAGTATTATTAGGGAGATTACTAATGCCTTAATTATATATTATGACAAGTAAATTCAAAATAATACTTACATTTTTATTCGCAATTTCTACGATTAGTTGTAGTTCGGAAAACGAAACAAATCCACCAACTAAAACTATTGTTCCCCCAGTTACAATTACTCCTCCTCTTACTGCAAAAACGATAAACTACCTAGCTCTTGGCGATAGTTACACTATTGGACAAAGCGTATGCGAAACTTGCCGTTTTCCAGAGCAATTAAGACGCAACTTATCTAGCACCTATCCTGCAACCTCATTTTCGCTAAAAATCATCGCAAAAACAGGCTGGACAACATCTAACCTATTGTCAGCGATAAAAGCCGAAAATCCAGATTCTAATTATGACTTAGTAACATTGCTAATAGGAGTCAATAATCAATTTCAGAACGCACCTTTCACCTTATACGAAAATGAATTCCCGCAATTGGTAAACAATGCAATTTCTTTAGCAAAAGAAAAAAAATCAAATGTTATTGTAGTTTCCATACCAGACTATGTCTATACTCCTTTTGGTCAATCGGCTGTATACAATAGCAAAACAATTTCATCAGAGATAGATAAATACAATGCTTTTGCAGAAAACTATTGCAAAGCAAATAATATCGAATTTATAACAATAACCGATATCACACGACAAGGATTATCGAATCCGAGTTTGGTTGCACAAGACGGATTACATCCATCAGAATCAGCATATTCTTTATTTGTACAGCGTATTTTACCAAAAGTGAAGTTTCAAGAATAAAAAAAAGCGAGAAAAATTTCTCGCTTTATACTTTATATTAATATTCTGGAGCTAATTCCAGTTCCAAACCTTCTAAACCTTCTGTGATAGGAATCTGACATCCTAAACGACTATTAGACTTAACATAAAACGCCTCCGAAAGCATTGCTTCTTCTTCGTCTCCCATTTCTGGTAACTCAACATCATTTAGCACGTAACACTGACAAGAAGCACACATTGCCATTCCGCCACAAGTTCCTTCTACAGGAAGCTCATAAGCTTTACACAACTCCATTACATTCATTGCCATATCAGTTGGAGCTTGTAGTTCATGAACAACTCCCTCTCTATCTTTAATCTTTATTAATACATCCATTTTTAACTTATCGGAATTTTGATTATTAACGCATTTTCAGATAGCAAAAATACATTATCTTTTACAAAATACTAATTGCTAGGTTTAAAACTAAATGCATATTCTTTTAAATTATCCTTTAAGTGCATTTTTAAGCCTATAATATTTCCTTTATCTAATATAGTAACTACTGCAATAACTGAATAATAATCATTCCCATTCTGAAAGATTAATGTTCCTTCATAAGTTGAATTTACAATACCTTGCTTATCTGTAGTGGTTTTAATTTTTCTTGGATGGGAAAACTCAGCTGTTGCGTAACTTTGCCTGTTTGAAAATTTGGCTCTTCCTTCTGAAAAATCATACAAAAAATCATAATTTGCAATTCTCAGACTTCCTTCTTCAGGTGTCGGTGAAATAATAATCTGACCTGTAAATTTAAAATCTGACCATTCTTCGAATTCATTCACCCATGCTTTATCAACATATAGATTATCTGTAGCCTGCTGACCATAGGTGGCAGAAGTAAAAAGCAGCAAAACAATTAGCTTGTAAAAATTATTCATAAATGTAAGGTTTGAGGTTATATGGCAAATTTAAGTTAAATTTATATTAAATACCATTGCAAAACCCCTAATTCTTAACACTTTTTTTTGTCAAAATTACTTTATTAAGTTATTTTTCTGAATATTTACTAATTTTAACACTATTTTCTTATTAATAAATTTAAATTCAAAAACAAAACAAGCGCATTTTTAACAATACAACATTCAGCATCCAAATTATCTAAACAAATACTAAAAAAATTTAATTAGCATTAGTAATAATTTCGTTTAATTCACAAAAAACAAATATTTTTCACCATAGCAAATCGCTATAATTACATAATGTTTACCACTGTTTCGATCTGTGGTGCAAACTTTTTAATTGTAGTTTCAACTCCTGCTTTAAGCGTCATTTGATTTACACTACAACTTGTACACGCTCCTTCAAGGCGAACCTTAACGTGTTTATCATCTTCTATAGAAACTAATGTTATATCACCTCCGTCTGAATTCAGAAACGGTCTGATTTCATCTAGCGCCTTTAAAACATTGCTTGTTAATTCTTCTGTTGTCATAATTTTTATATTCAATTAGAGAATGTGTCGATTAGAGAATGTGTCAATTAGATAATTAGATAATTAAAGACTGTACAGATTGAAGCATAAATGCTTCGTTTTTACACAAACTACAATTATCTAATTATCTAATTTCCTAATTATCTAATTTGAATCATTATCTCAATTATCTAATTTATTTTTTCTTTACTGCAGAACATCCTGCCATTGTTGTAATTTTTATTGCTTCGGTAGCAGGCAAACTTTCGTTACGACTTACTACTTCCTGTACTACGTTTCTAGTGATTTCTTCAAAAACAGTTTCGATTGCCGATGCTGTTTGTAAAGCTGCCGGACGACCATAATCTCCTGCTTCACGAATAGACTGTACAATTGGAACTTCTCCTAAAAACGGAACTCCTAAATCTTCAGCTAAGTTCTTAGCACCTTCTTTTCCAAAGATATAATATTTATTATCAGGCAATTCTTCAGGTGTAAAGTACGCCATATTTTCTATAATTCCTAAAACTGGCACATTGATGTTATCTTGCATAAACATCGAAACTCCTTTTTTAGCATCAGCCAAAGCTACTGCTTGTGGAGTACTTACTACAACCGCTCCAGTAATAGGAAGTGACTGCATGATTGAAAGATGAATATCTCCTGTTCCTGGAGGTAAATCAATTAACATAAAATCTAATTCTCCCCAATCAGCATCAAAAATCATTTGATTCAAAGCTTTAGAAGCCATTGGTCCTCTCCAGATTACTGCCTGACTTGGCGCTGTAAAAAATCCTATAGAAAGTATTTTAACTTCATAACTTTCAATAGGTTTCATTTTTGACTTACCGTCAACTAATATCGAAACAGGTTTTTCTGCTTCTACATCAAACATAATTGGCATAGATGGTCCATAAATATCGGCATCTAAAACTCCAACTGCAAAACCCATTTTGGCTAATGTTACGGCTAAGTTTGCTGTAACAGTCGATTTACCAACTCCTCCTTTTCCAGAAGCTACAGCAATAATATTTTTAATTCCTGGAATTGCACGACCTTTAATTTCGTTTTTCTCCGGAGTTTCAACTTTAATGTTTACTTTAATTTTAGCTTCAGGAGAAACTAACTCAAGTATTGTTTTTTTAATATCGTCTTCAGCACGTTTTTTTATGTGCATTGCAGGAGTATGTAAAACTAAATCTACAACAACTTCATCACCAAAAGTAATAACGTTTGCTACTGCTCCACTTTCAACCATATTCTTACCTTCACCAGCTATAGTAATCGTTTCTAAAGCTTTAAGGATTTCTTTTCTGTCTAATTTCATTTTAACTTTACTATTTTCTATTGACAATAATCGCTTCAAAAACTATATTAATTTAAACCGATTTTAGATTACAAAGATAACTGATTAAGTTAAGATTCAAACTCTTTTAAATTGTATTTATTGATATTGAGATTACTCAAAATGATTCTAACTGTTAACATTCGCTTTTTAGACACAAAAACACAAACAATATTTTTATCCCGATTACAATCTTAAAATACTTTTTCAATTAAAATATACGAGTTTTGAGATGTTTTTTTTAGGATAATACACCATAAGTATCAATAATACTAACTATATTTGAGTACCTTAAACTTATACTTCCTACTACGCGAACAGAACTTAAAAACTTGGTTTTAAGAAAATTATAAATATTTTTTATATGTTTTTGAATCGAATTCTATTTTTAAATCTAAATCTAAAAATATGCGGAATTTTACTTTATCATCTGTAATAATTGTTATTAGTTTTTTATTGGTTTCTTTTAAATCTTCATCTAAAGAAATCGATGCAAAAAACAAAACAATCGCTTTAGAGAACATTTTTGTATCCAAAACCTCTATTGCCCCTAAGTTAATTAATGAATTTTACAAGAAATATCCAAAATTAAAAAAATACCAAAATGACGTTTTAGATCTTTATAAAAAGAAAGAATATAACTCAATTTGGTATGATGACAAGAACATTACAGAATTTGGATTTTTATTGTATCATAAAGTACAATTATTAAATGACCGTGATGGTATCAAAGCTACGATGCCTTATATGGACTTGGTAAATGATGTTTTTAATGAAAATGTATCCAATAAACTACCTCAGATAGACACAGAACTTTTATTATCTAATATGTATGTGTTTTATGCAAGCAATGTGTATTCTGGTGTTGACCCTGCAACTTTAAAAAAGATAGGTTGGTTTCTACCTGCCAAAAGTGTTTCGTACACAAAAATACTAGATTCTCTAATGGTAGATCCCGGCCGATTAAACAAAGACGAGAACCTTTTATTTGCACAATATTACAAGCTTAAGGCGGTTTTAAAAAAATACCGAACAATCGAAAAAAACAATTTATGGAAAAAAATAGATATTGATAGTGCTACTTTCAAAGATATAAGACCTTTAGATAGCGGTCTTGTTATAAAACAAATCAGAGAGCGTTTATTTGTAGTTGGAGATTTAGTGCAAAATTCTAATAGAGAAGTCTATGATCAAGAGATGATGGACGCCGTTTTAAATTATAAAAAAAGATATGGTCTTAAATTAAACTATGCTTTGACTCTAGAGCATATCAATCAAATGAATGAGCCTATTGCTAAAAGAATCAAAACCATAATGCTAAACATGGAACGTTGTCGATGGATCCCTACAGATTTAGTACAGGCAAGTGAATACATAATGGTGAATATCCCATCTTTCAAGCTAGTTTATGTTAAAAATGGTAAATACGAATTAGTATCAGATGTTTTTGTGGGAACACGTATGACCGAAACAGTAATTTTTAGTGGTAATATGGACAGAATTGTATTTAGCCCATACTGGTATGTTCCGCAGAGCATCATTAAAAACGAATTAAAATCTGAAATAGCCAGGGATAAAAACTATTTGGCTGATCATAATATGGAATGGAACGGAGGCAATGTAAGACAAAAACCCGGACCTCAAAACTCTCTAGGATTAGTTAAGTTTATGTTCCCAAACCCCAATGATATCTATTTGCATGATACTCCAGCCAAAAGTTTGTTTGAATTTGAAAAACGTACTTTTAGTCACGGCTGTATAAACGTAAAAGAAGCTAAAGGGCTGGCACTTGCAATTTTAAAAGACGACCCAGATTGGCCAGTTGACAAAATAGACAAAGCAATGAGTGGAGAAAAAGAAACACCTTGTAAATTAAAAACCAAAATCCCAATCTATATTGGCTATTTTACTGCTTGGGTAAATGAAGATGGAGAGATTGGTTTTTATCCAGATGTATATGACAGAGATCAAAAACTAGACAAATTACTTTATTCAGATGCTATCGCTGAGCAATAAAAAAAAGGTTCTATATAAAAAAGACCCGACTAGCTAATCGCTTGTCGGGTCTGGAACCAAAACTCAATTTTAATTAATTGCTCAGATTAATTATTCGTATTTAAGA
The DNA here is from genome assembly GCF_002156885.1 of Flavobacterium sp. AJR. NCBI lineage: Bacteria > Pseudomonadati > Bacteroidota > Flavobacteriia > Flavobacteriales > Flavobacteriaceae > Flavobacterium > Flavobacterium sp. AJR. The sequence continues at coordinate 17,357 of NZ_NCWQ01000052.1, forward strand.
TATTTAAGAATATCGATTTTTGTTACTTGATATGCTTTTGCCAAAACAATTACCAAAGTTAAGAAAAGTAACACAAACAATGCAACAATAAATGGCAAGACTGGTACATCTATCCTAAAGGCAAAATTCTCCAGCCATTTGTTAAGCAAAATATAAGCTGGAAAAATTCCGATTACAAAGCCTAGCAAACAAAATCCAACATATTGTTTCGACAATTCTTTAAGTAAAGCGTCTGTTTCTGCACCAAGTGTTTTCCTAATAGCAATTTCTTTTAATCTTCTTTCCATCGAAAATGATGCTAATGCAAACAATCCAAAAATAGCAATTACAATCACAACAATATTAAGTACAAAAAACAAATTCTTCTGTTTTACCTGTTCGCTATATGTTTTTGCAAAACTTTTATCTACAAATTCATAAGAAAAAGGAAAATCAGCATTGATGTTCTTTTTCCAATATGCTTCTAACTTCGGAATAGTTGTGGCAAGATCTTTCGGGTTTACCTTTACAAACACGTTATTAAAATTATTCCATTTCAATGTTTTAATACTAATAAAAATCATTGGCGGAACCTTGTTTTGTAATCCTGTAATATGAAAATCTTTTACTACACCTACAATTTTAAATTTCATATTCCCATTTTCATTCCCCCAACCTGAACTGATTATCGTATTTATTGGATTTTTAAGATTTAACATCTTGGCACAAGTTTCATTTATCAACCAGTTACTTACCGTATCCGATGCATATTTAGGCGATAAATCACGCCCTTGAACAATTTTAATTTTCATCATTTCAAGAAAACCAAAATCCATATCAACATTACGAGGCTGTACAAAAACTCCTTTGTGTGTAAAGCCTGAACTAGAATTAGTCCCGTTACCAAAAGAACCTGCAAAAGTCGAAACGTTCTGAACGCCTTCTATTTTTAGTAATTCTTGTTTTGTTGTAAAATACTTTTCTAATCTTTTTTCACGATTTTTATGATTAAAAGAAATCTTAAGAACCTGATCTCCGCTAAAACCTAAGTCTTTATTCATCATGTAATTTACCTGAGAATACACAATCAACGCACCAATGATAAAGAATGCTGCAATGGTGAACTGAAAAATCAACATCGAATTACGTATCCAAATTCCGCTTTTGCTACGTGAAAAATTCCCTTTTAAAACCTTCAACGTTTCAAAATTGGCGATATAAACTGCAGGAAATATTCCGGCAAGAACAATTACAATAACAAAAATAATAATGATTTGTAGGTAAAACTCAGTCCCATTCATAGTTAAGTTTTTATCTAAAAACTCATTATAAAAAGGCAAAGAAAGCTCTACGATTGCCAATGCAAAAAGAATAGCCAGAACAACAATTATTGCTGTTTCTAATATAAACTGAGACACAATTTGCGATTTATTGGCACCTACAATCTTACGCACACCAACTTCTTTAGCTCTCTTAATTGCCGATGCTGTTGCCAGATTAATGTAGTTTACCAAAGACAAAGCAAGAATAAGAATAGATAATCCTACCATAATGTACAACAACTGTAAATTTCCTTTTCCTTCAGGATAACTACTTCCTGCGGTGGATTTTGTACCATGAAGTCTTCCTAATTTTAACTGATCTAAGATAACTTCCGTTTCTCCATTTTCTTTAATGTACTCTTCAACAGTTTGCCCACTTCCTTTAGCATCTTTCAGCGTTCTATTTACAAAATTCACATTTTGCATTTTCTTTAAAACGCTTGCTGCGTCTGCTCCTTTTTTTAGTTTTACAAACAATCCATAATTAAAGTTCCCCCAACTACCCTCATCATTTTCCTTTAAAAGTCCGCCAAAAACATAATTAGGCTCAATAGACGATGGCTTGATAACTTTATAAACCGCTTTAATGATATACGATTTATCATCATTTGTAATGGTTTTACCAATAGGATCTTCATTTTTAAAAATCTTTTTAGCCTCATCTTCAGATATGGCTGCACTATTTTTCTCTTTCAGAATATCTTTTTTAGCTCCTTTAATAATTGGAAATGGAAAGGATTCAAAAAAATCACCATCGGCAACTAATATTTTTTTACCAATCCATTTTTGACCATCAGATTTAATCACATCATCATAATACCAACTATCAATATAACAGATAGATTCTATTTCAGGAATTGTAGCTTTACATGTCTTTGCAAAAGGAATAGAACTCGAAGCCCAGATATCTCCTGTTGCACCTATTTTATTAAGAACCTGATATACATTCTCTTTTTCGGGATTCCATTGATCATAAGAATTCTCATTGTTCCAATATAAAATCGCAAAAATAATACCTGCAATTCCTATGCTTAATCCTAAAACATTTAAAAACGAAAACAGTTTGTTTTGCTTTAAATGGTAAATAAATATTTTTATCCAGTTAAGTATCATTATCTTAATTTTTTAATTATAATTTGGTTTGGTTAGTTTGAGTACTATTTTATAAAAAAAGTGTTTTACAAAACTCTACTATCTCTATAATTACTATTGTTATCAAATTTATCATGACTCCTATACTTTAAAAACATCTACATTTCTTTGATTTAATCTTTCCGAAAAAATAACTCCATCTTTCATATGGATTGTTTTTTGCGAGAAAGATGCGTCGTAATCCGAATGCGTTACCATAAGTATCGTTGCACCTTTGGCATGCAAATCGGTTAAAAGTTCCATAACCTCATTTCCGTTTTTACTATCTAAATTTCCAGTTGGCTCATCGGCCAAAATGATTTTTGGATCATTAACCAACGCTCTTGCTACGGCAACACGTTGTTGTTGTCCTCCAGAAAGCTGTTGCGGAAAATGTTTTAATCTATGAGAAATATTAAGCTTTTCGGCAATTGCCTCCACTTTCTGCTTTCTATCAGATGCCTTTACATTATTATAAATTAATGGCAACTCTATATTATCATAAACAGAAAGCTCATCGATAAGATTGAAATTCTGAAAAATAAAACCGATATTTTCTTTACGAACATTAGCTCTGCCTTTTTCCTTAAGACCAATCATTTCGTTATCTAGTAATTTATAACTCCCACCACTGGCGCTATCTAAAAGTCCGATTATATTAAGCAAAGTAGATTTACCACAACCAGAAGGCCCCATTATAGTTAAAAAATCTCCTTTTTTTATTTTCAAATTAATACCACTTAATGCTGCAGTTTCTACTTCTTCTGTTCTAAAAACTCTAGTTAAATCTTGTATTGTTATCATATTTTTAAATATTAATTGTGTTGTTGATTGTGATTTTTTGATTGATGATTGAAACATTATTCTTTTGTGAAATGTGAAATGTGAATTGTAAACTAAAAACTGTTACTGCTACTGAACACTATTGCTTACTACTAATCGACAATTCCTCTACATCTTTATAATCTAAATAAGAAGATGTTATTACCGATTCTCCTTCTTTTAATCCTCCAAGAACCTCATAATAAGCAGGATTTTCTCTTCCCAATTTAATTACTCTTTTCTCTGCTTTATTTCCGTTTACAACAAAAATCCATTTTCCTACTGTTTCCTGATTAAAAGCTCCTTTAGACAAAACAAGAATTTTATTTCTTTCGGATAAAATTAATTTCACACCAAAACTTAATCCGTCTTGCAAAACTATTTTTTCTTTTGGATCAAAATTCAATTCAATAGAAAAACGACCACCTTTTACCTCCGGAATTACTTTGGTTACTAGCACATTTAGGATTTTTCCCTGATATTCGATTTCTCCTTTTAAACCTTCTCGCATTTTCTCTAAATAAAACTCATCTACTTCGGCCATTAATTTATAACCTTGTTTAGAATCTATTCTCCCTATGCTTTCTCCCGCCTGAAAAGTCTTTCCTAAAACCGGTTGAAAAGAAGTAAGTCTACCAGATTCTGGCGCAGTAATCAAAAAGTTTTTCTTGTTGTTTCTCAAAATATCCAAACTCATTTCCATGGTCTGAATCGAACGATTAATTTGTGAAATTTGCAATTGATTCGTTTGCTTTTCTTTCTGAATACTTTGCTGAATTGTTTTTCTTCGTTCATCCTGAAAACGCAAACTCTCCTTAAATGTATTCCAATCATTTCTTGAGATTACATCCTTTTCATATAATTTTGAGTTCATATCATACAATCTTTTTGCATCATTATAATCGTGTTCTATTGCAACTAAATCTTTAGTCAAATTCAACTCTTGATTTCTAATGTTTAACTTACCCGTATTTAGATTATTTATCTGTTCGATAATTGCTGTTTCCTGTGTAAGGTAATTAAGTTCCGTATTCGGATTGTACAATCTTGCCAAAGGTTGCCCTTTTACAACTGTAGCTCCGTTCTCAACAAAAATCTCTTTAACCGAACCTCCTTCGGTTACGTTAACCAACATCACATTAAGAGGTTCTACTTTAGCCTGAAAAACCATAAAATCTTCAAAAAAAGCCATCTCAACTTTCTTTACGATTAATTCGTCTCCCTTTACATTCAGACTTCTTTTTTTATTGAAAGAAAAAAATACTACAATTGCCAAAGCTAAAAAAGCTACTATTCCTATTGTCAGATACCTAATTTTTTTACTTTTACGAGGAATTACTTTATCCATGAGTTCTAATAATTTACTGATAACCAATAGGTAAATATTGTGCCAAAAGAATTATAATTCATAAAGCATTGATTTATATAGCAGTTTCAAAACCACCAAAAAAAAGTAGTGTTCGATAATGAACAGTTGACCGTTCACAATCGAACAAAAAAATAGCTCATGCGAAAAAAACAAGCCAATATACTAGTTGTTGATGATCAGGAAGAAATTCTTTTTTCAGTAAAAATGATTCTGAAAAAACATTTCGAATCAATTTTTACCACAAACGATCCAAAAAAAATCATCTCTCTTTTGTCCGAAAACCCCATTGATGTTGTTTTATTAGACATGAATTATCGCATTGGATTTGAAGATGGACGCGAAGGAATTCATTGGCTCAAAGAAATCAAAACATTATCTCCGCAAACAATTGTTATTTTAATGACTGCTTTTGGTAAAATAGAAACTGCTGTAGAAGGCATAAAAATTGGTGCTTTTGATTATGTTTTAAAACCTTGGAACAATGAAAAATTACTAGCAACAATAGACAATGCTGTTGAAGAAAGCCGAAAAAAATCTAAAAAGTTAATTGCAAAACCCGAAGAAAAGAAATATTTCACTGGAACTTCAGCCAAAATAAAACAAGCTTATTCTATTGCCGAAAAGGTTGCCAAAACTGATGCTAACGTACTTATTTTAGGAGAAAACGGAACCGGTAAATTTGTCTTCGCGCAACATATTCATCAAAACTCGCAACGAAAAGACAAACCTTTTGTACATGTTGATTTAGGTTCCTTAAGTGATAATTTATTCGAAAGTGAATTATTTGGCTATGCCAAAGGTGCCTTTACCGATGCTAAAACTGATACTCCGGGACGTTTTGAAGCTGCTGCTAACGGAACTATTTTTCTAGATGAAATCGGAAATATCCCATTGCATTTACAATCGAAACTATTACATGTTTTACAAACAAAATCGGTAACACGCTTAGGCGAAAGCAAAGCAAGACCGCTAAACGTAAGGATAATTTCCGCCACAAATAGTGATATAAAAGCCGAAGTAAAAAACAAGACATTCCGAGAAGATTTGCTATACCGAATCAACACTATGGAAATCACTTTGCCATCTTTACGAGAACGAAAAGATGATATTGTACCAATGGCTGAATTCCTCCTTAACGAAATTGGAGAAAAATACAATCAAACCGATTTAACTTTTGATAGCAATGTTGCCAAACATCTGGAAAAATATCCTTGGAAAGGTAACGTTCGCGAAATGGAAAATAAGATCGAAAGAGCTTTAATCCTATCCGAAAACAACACCATTACTATAACTGATCTCGATATCCTGGATTTTGAAGATTTCCAGATTAATGACGAAAATCCATTATCAGAGATAGAAAAGAGTGCCGTAGAGAAATCTTTACTTAAAAACAACGGAAACATTAGCAAAACAGCCGAAGAACTAGGATTATCAAGAGCTTCTTTATACAGAAGAATTGAAAAATACGGTTTAAAAAATATCGAATAATGAAAAACTGGAAATTTTATAACGCCTTATTTTTACGTGTTTTTATTGTCATAATAATTCTTTTTTCTTCATTATATCTTGCGCAAAAGGGATTATACTATAATAGCATTTTAGTAGCTGCTGTAGTTATTATTGCTTTGGCTGAAATGTATTTTTTCATCAAAAGTAAAATGAGTTTTTACGACAAAACCATTCTTTCCATTCTTCAAAATGATTACTCGACCAATTTCCCTGAAGAACAAAGAAAAGGCAGTTTTAAAAATCTCTCGCTTTTGTATGATACATTAAAAGAAAAGCAACAGGAACAAACATCCAAAGAGTTAATTTATCGCTCTATTTTAAACAATATCGACACTGCTATTTTAATTCTGGAAAAAGACAATAACAATTGGAATATATTCCTAATGAATGATTGTTTCTCTAGCACATTTGCGGTTCCTAAGGTAAGCCATTGGAATTATCTTAAAAATTACCTTCCGTCACTTTGCGAAGAAATTGAGAATACTCAATTTAGCGAATTAAAAACGGCTATTGATGTCAAAATCGAGCAACAGGATTTACAAACTTTCATGCTTCAGACTTCATTAACAAAATCATTAAACAAAGAATATTTCATCATTTTACTAGATAGTATTCAGCGTGTAATTGATAAAAAAGAAAAAGAAGCCTGGATTACTTTAATGAAAATAATTTCGCATGAGCTGATGAATTCGTTGACGCCAATTCGTTCGCTTTCGCAAAATTTACTTCAAATAATAGATCAGGAAAAATTAGAAGAAGATGATTTTGATGATATAAAAAGTAGTATTTCGACTATTATAAACCGAAGCGACCATTTGCAAATTTTTGTAGAAAACTACCGAAAACTAGCCATGCTTCCTACACCAGACAAAAAACCGGTATCGATTAATGTTCTTTTTGAAGATTGCTTAAAGGTTATGGCACCAATCTTAAAAGAACAAGGTATTGAACTGATAAACAACATTAATAGTTCGCGTTCTATCCTAATTGATAAAAGCCAAATAGAGCAGGTTATCATCAACTTGATTACCAATAGTATTTTTGCATTGAAAGAAAAACAGGAGAAGAAAATATACTTATCGGCTCTGACCGAAAACAATCGTTTTTTTATCACAATTTCTGACACAGGAAAAGGAATTGAACCTGAAATAAGAGATAAAATATTCCTTCCTTTTTTCACAACCCGAAAAGAAGGTGCGGGAATCGGACTTACGCTTTCTAAGAATATTATCGAGGCTCACGGAGGTTATTTAAGCTACCAAACCGATGAAAACAGAACTAATTTTGTCATTTGCCTGATTTAAAAATCTTAAAACATATAAATTATATAAGCACATATAACTTAACACTTAAATGAACTAATATTACTTATATGGTTAACTTTTTTTTCAGCATCTACAACTCAATTTCGGGTTGCCAAAAATGCTTTTCGAAATCTACAACCTGATTGTCTTTAACCTCTATTCCTTCGTTTTCAAGTAATTGTTGCATTAGGTTTGTACCATCAAAATGATGCTTACCACTAAGTAAACCTTTTCTATTTACCACACGATGTGCAGGAACATCATCCATATTATGGCACGCATTCATTGCCCAACCAACCATTCTTGCTGAACGTGCCGTACCCAATGCTTTTGCAATAGCACCATACGAGGTAACTTTCCCATACGGAATCTGTCTTGCAATCACATAAACCCTTTCGAAAAAATTATCTTCTGCCATGGCTTTATTTTCAAGTAAAAATTAAGCGAAATAATATCGTACGATATTAAAAAGTGTGATTATCGAAATTACTCCTGTAATGCTTCCGATAATGATATTCATGTTCTTAAGTATGTAATCTGTTTTCTGTTCTATCTTCTGAAAAAAAGCGATATAACAGTAAAAAACAGTAAACGATCCCAAAACTGATCCTGTTACAAACACGGATATAAAATGGTTTTCGAATAAAAATAATTTATAGGAAGCCAGCGTAACACTGACAAAAACGTAATATGGGATTGGAAAAAAATTAAGTGCAGAAAGTAGCATCCCTAAAAAGAAACGGCTTTTCTTGCTCTGATTTTTAATCTTGTTTTTTTTCTTTTTTGGCTCTTTTGCAATCCACAGAAAGTAAACCGTTAAAACTGCAAAAATTCCAAAGCCAATTTCTCGCAATAAAATCACAACATCTGGTCGCTGATCAATAATCCTAGCCGACAAAATCGCCAAATATACCTGACAGAATATAATGAGTACTGCTCCGGCAACAAACCACAACGCATTCTTTTTCCCTTCTTTTAAGTTCACTTTGGCTGCCGTCATGTTGATTAATCCTGGCGGAATAATACCAATAAAAGCCGTAATAAAGCCTAAAAGCAAAGGAATAATAAATGTCATGCGCTGCGAATCATGTATTAAAGAATGGGGAAACTGGAATTAAAGAGAAAAACTACGCTTTAATTTTAAAACGAATATACGTAATTGCCTTATTAATTTCTAAATATTGTTTCTCGTAAAATGTCTGAAAAGCAGTAACCTCTTCTGGGCTTCCTTCATTTACATACACATTATGATTAGCATATAAAACCTCATGGCCTTCACCATGCAACAATCCTAGTGTATAACCGTGCATAAATTCGCTATCAGTCTTTAAGTTTACAACACCATCTTTCTTAAGGATTTTTTTATACAATTGTAAAAATTCCGAATTGGTCATACGGTGTTTAGTACGTTTGTATTTTATTTGCGGATCTGGAAAAGTAATCCAGATTTCATCTACTTCATTCTCAGCAAAAATATGGTTGATTAATTCGATTTGAGTACGAATAAAAGCAACATTATGTAATCCTGTTTCAACAGCAGTTTTGGCACCTCGCCAAAAACGAGCCCCTTTAATATCGATTCCAATAAAGTTTTTATTTGGATATCTTTCAGCCAATCCTACAGAATACTCTCCTTTTCCACAACCTAGTTCAAGTACCAACGGATTATCATTCTTAAAGAAGTCTTTGTTCCATTTCCCTTTATGCGGAAATAAATCGCCTACAACTTCTTCTCTCGTTGGTTGAAAAACGTTATCAAATGTTTCGTTTTCCTTGAATCTCTTTAGTTTATTTTTACTTCCCACTTTTTTACAAATATTTCGGCAAAATTAAGGAATATATACGAATGAATGGCATCGGATTTCAAAAATGAAAAAAACCATCTCTAATAGCTTTTTTCCACCAAAATATTGAATGTGGTTTTCTGTATAAAAGAGAACTAAACTTTGCGTTCTTTGCGTATTCCTTTGCGAACTTTGCGGTTAATTTTTCTACCACAAATTACTCAAATTAGCACAAATTTTAAAACTTTGCGAGCTTTGCGTAAATCCTTGCGATCTTTGCGGTTAATTTTTCTACCACAAATTAACACAAATTTTAAAACTTTGCGAGCTTTGCGGTTAAATCCGTGTTTCTTTATAGCCAATTTTAATTAGCACTTCTTATCTTAGGTTCTAGCGTTTCGTCATGTTGAGATAAATCTAACCCAATGTGTTCAGACTCCTCTGACACTCGCATTGGGATAATTACATTGGTAAGTTTAAATAAAAGATAAGCTCCGAAAAAAGTAAATATCGAAACCAGAACCAAAGCCATCATATGGTGTGCAAAAACCATCCATCCGCCATGAAGCAAACTCGCTTTATCGCCATGTGCAAATATTGCAGTAAGAATCATTCCCATAATTCCGCCAACTCCATGACAAGCAAAAACATCTAATGTATCATCGATTTTCTTTAAGAAATTAGCATTTACAACCATGTTCGAAACCAAAGCAGCACTAAACCCAAAGAACATACTTTCTGGTACAGACACAAATCCCGCTGCTGGCGTAATCGAAACCAATCCTACAACAGCACCAATACAAGCTCCTAAAGCAGAAACCTTACGTCCGTTGATTCTATCATAAAACACCCAAGTTAACATCGCTGCCGCAGATGCTGTTGTCGTCGTAGCAAAAGCCATTGCCGCAACACCATTGGCTGCTAAAGCCGAACCTGCGTTAAAGCCAAACCAGCCAAACCATAACATTCCAGTTCCTAATAATACAAACGGAATATTAGTTGGTATATGTCGGCTATTTTTTCTTTTTCCTAAAACTAGTACTCCTGCCAGTGCTGCAAAACCTGCACTCATATGTACTACTGTTCCTCCTGCAAAATCTTTAACGCCAAAATAAGTTCCTAAAATTCCTGTAGGATACCAAACTGCGTGGCATAAAGGCGCGTAGATAAATATCGTGAACAGACATATAAAAAGCAGGTAGGAAATAAATCGAACTCGTTCGGCAAATGAACCTGTAATTATCGCTGGCGCTATAACTGCAAACTTCATCTGGAATAATGCAAACAACATAAACGGAACTGTATTTGCTAATTGTTTGTGAGGCAAAACACCCACATAATCCATAAAGGCAAACGTAGTTGGATTACCTACGAAACTATAAAAATTCCCTCCCGAATGAATTCCTATTGGTTCACCAAAAGCAAGACTAAAACCAAGTACAACCCATAAAAGTGTTACTACACCAAGGCAGATAAAACTTTGGAGCATGGTCGAAATCACATTCTTTTTCCCAACCATTCCGCCATAAAAAAAGGAAAGCCCTGGCGTCATAATCAGAACCAAGCAACAAGAAGTAAGCATCCAGGCAACATCGGCAGGAACAATTTGCTCTGTAGTTCCAAATTCCGAAAGAATATAATCTGTACTGTTAACAGCTGGCCAAAATGCACCCGTTATACACACAATACTTATAACAATAAAGGATATAATCCAGCGCTTTTCTATTTTCATTTTTAAAATACTTTACTTTAACCCTATTTTTATAGGGGTCAAAGTTATAAAAAAATGAATCTTTTAATTTTCAAGGGTTAAAAAAATAGCACTTAACATTACATTATCATCGATATTGCATTTTTCGATACTTTTTTTTGAGAGTATACCATTTTGAGGTTCCAATTAAGATATGAATTTGCCAATTATATTATAACGAAATTGAAACCTCAACTTTTAAAAGACTAAAAACAAAGTCTTTACTTACTTTTTCTTAAGTTTAGTAATTATAACATCCTCTAATGGTGCTTTTATTTTAACAACTTCATCGACATTGTCGTTTGGAACAGTCATAGACAAAACATAATGTTTTACTTTCCATTCTTTTCCTACTTTTACCATAACTCCAGATCCACGGCAAATTTTCATTTGTGTATCAAGTAATTCATCAAACCAAGCTGTTTTTCCAGTTGCATCAAAAAAGACATGACGTTCTAATGCAGTAAAGTTCCAAGCTTTTCCTTTGTCAAAAAATGGCTTTGCCCAAACTTTAAAATCGGCTTTGTTCCAGTTTTCTGTAGCATCTGTTCCGATAAAAATAGCGTCATCGGCCATTAAGGCGAAATATGGTTCAAAACTAGCATCGGCTGCTGCTTTATGCCAAGCATCAAGTGTTTTATTAATTTTATCAGTGTCAGATGTTTGTGCTTGCGCAAAAGAGGTAATGAATAATAGCAGTAAGATTGATTTTTTCATAGTATATGGTTATTTGTTTTTAAAGCAGAAATATAGAGAATTAACCGCAAAGTGCATAAAATTTGTGCTAATTCGAGAAATCTGTGACAGAAAAAAATTAACCGCAAAGTTTCTCCAACTCTTTGCCAAAGGAACGCGGAATAAACGGATTCGCTAAAGCGAAAACACAGATTAAACGGATTTTCTCCCTTTCCGACGGTTCAAGGTTTGAATTATTTTTTAAAATCCGTTTTCAATCCGCGTCTTTACTTTTGTAAATCCGTATCATCCGCGTCCCATTGCGGTAAAAAGGCAAGCTAAAAACCTGTTTTAACAAATATGGACTACAAAAATCAATCAAAAACGAGTATATTTGAGAACTTTAAAATTATGCAACCATGAATCCGAAAATCCTTATAAGTTCGTTAGTTATTTCCTCAATCCTTTTTATTTCTTGCAAAAAAGAATTAGAACCTCAGGAAAGTACACCAGCCTCAGAATTGGTAAAAT
>NZ_NCWQ01000053.1:0-50850 GCF_002156885.1 Flavobacterium sp. AJR
CGGATGCAAAGGTTGAAATGATTGTTGACGGAAAAACGATTACAGATGTTACAGCCCCAATAGATTTAAAAGTTGGTGATAACGAAGTTACAGTAGTGGTTACTGCTCCTGACGGTACACAAGAAACTTACACTGTAATTGTTACAAGAGAAGATGCTAATGTTAAGCCTTCTGATAATGCTGGTTTATCTGATATTGTTGTAAGTGATGGGACATTAAGTCCTGCTTTTAATACAGATACAAAAGATTATAGTGTAGATGTACCAAATGAAACTGACTCAATTGTAATTACACCTAAATCAATCGATCCGGATGCAAAGGTTGAAATGATTGTTGACGGAAAAACGATTACAGATGTTACAGCCCCAATAGATTTAAAAGTTGGTGATAACGAAGTTACAGTAGTGGTTACAGCGCCAGATGGTACACAAGAAACATATACTGTTATTGTAAATAGAGCAGATGCTGTACCACAAGAAATTATACCAACAAACATTGTTACTCCAAACGGAGATGGTAAAAATGATTTTTGGATAGTTCCAGGTCTTGATAAATATCCAAACAATTCGGTTAAAGTTTTTGATAGAGCAGCAAGATTAGTGTATTCTAAAAATAATTATAACAATGAGTGGGATGGTACTTATAAAGGATCTCCACTTAATGAGGATACTTATTACTATTTAATTGATCTAGGAAATGGTTCACCTAAAATGAAAGGGTTCATTTCAATTATTAGAGATAACAATTAAGAATAAAATAAATAAGAATAGTAAAAATGGTTAGAAGATAGCCACACAGAAATGAATACAATGAAAATAAAATCAATGAGAGCAATCTATATACAGGTAATTATGTTCCTGATTATATTAGGGACAAACTCCGCAAATGCGCAGTTAACAGAATTCGAGTCTATGTATTTTCAAAACCAATATTTAAACAACCCTGCAATGGCAGGGTTAGATAAAGGGATGAAGTTTAATGTAGGTTACCAAAGACAATGGGATGAAGTTCCGGGAAATCCGATATTAATGAATGCTACTTTCGAATACAATTCCGGAAACAGAACTGGACTAGGGTTAAATGTTAATAGCGACAGAGCAGGTTTAATCAATAGAACAAGGATAATGGGAACTTATGCTTATCATTTACCAACAGGAGTTGACCAAAAGATACATTTCGGCTTGTCTGCGGGTGCAAAATTTTCTGCTATAGATTATAATAAAGTGGAAGGAAGTCTGGATGATGTTGCACTACAGAATTATAACGAGGGTGCCATTTTTGATGGAGATTTGGGTATTGCTTATACTAGCAGATTATTAACAGTTCAGGCATCATTGCCAAAACTTCATAATCTTTTCTATGAAAATGATAATGGTATTAAAAATTATGCAGATCGTTCTACTTTTTATTCGGCTATAAGTTACAAGATATTACTATCAAATGGAGATGAAAACTTAAATATTGAGCCATTGTTAGCTTATAGAGGTGTTAAAGGGCACAAAGATATTTTGGATATGGGGGGAAGGTTTAATTTTCCAGATTATAAAATAAACATTTCTGCGTTTTACCATACTAATAAAACTGTTTCTACAGCATTTGGAATTTCGCTTGATGATTTGGGTGTTTTCCTGGCTTACTCTAAATATTTTGGAGCATTGGGTGCTTATGCAAACAATACTTTTGAATGTGGACTTAGTTATAAAATGTAATAAAAGAGTTTGTTAGAATTCAAATAAGAAGCTCTGCTCTTCACACGATTTTTTTATAAAAAAGAGTTTTATTTTAGGAACGAATTTGAAAATGAATTGGTTATGACTGTTGAGTGATTTAGAGGTGCCTGATGTTTTTTGGATTTAAAAATGGAAAGCTAATGCTAGAGTAAGTTTTGATATTTTTAATCATGTTTCATAAACTTAGGGAATCAAATGCTTTTCTTTTCAGACCTCTGTCAAGTTTCACAAAATCTGGAAATCTCTAAGTAAAAGGCTCTAATTTTGTATCAAGATTCTTCATAAAAAAAGGTAAAATACATTATGTATTTTACCTTTTTTTTTATTTCTATAATTACGAAGTCAGTGTTAAAAGAAATATGTAATCATGTTCAAAAGTTGAATATGAAGTGAATATAGTTCCTCTTTAAAATTGTTTTATTCGTATATTCAACGTTCACGTATAAAATCAGAGTATCTTTACCCATGATTGCGATAAAGAATATGCAGATGATTGATCATCTCTCCTTTTCATAACTTCAAATTCTAGTTTCAAGTCATAATAACAAAGTTCCCAAATACACATTAACTTATTGCTAATTCCATTCCTTTTAGGTTTTTTATTAGTTTTTTGCATTCAACCTTAATTAGCTATAATATATGACATTGATCTCCAAAGAAAAATTTTCTGAAGCTGCTGGCCTTTCTAAAATTCCTATCCCGGGATTACCCTCTTATTTAATGAAAGTAATGAAAATTAACAATTTAAATACTGTTGTAAAAGAAGCAGGTAATCTTGAGGGTGCAGATTTTGCTAATTATGTTTTAATGAAAATTGGTGTAAAAGTCCAATATGATGCTACCGAATTACTAAATATTCCTCGTGAGGGAGCTTTTATTGTTGTTGCAAATCATCCTTATGGAGGTATCGAATCATTAGCTTTGTTAAGTACAATTGCAAAAATACGTCCTGATACAATGTATATGGGGAATTTTTTATTAAAGGAAATACCAAATCTTGAAAAATGCATTATCGCAGTAAATCCATTTGAAAATCTGCAAAATTCTGCGAGTATCACGGGATTAAAAATGACGCTAAAAGCTTTATCAGAAGGTATTCCTGTTGCAATATTTCCTGCTGGAGAAGTTTCATCTTATAATTTTAAGACGAGTGAAATCACAGATCCTGAGTGGCATCCTGTGGTTGGGAAAATTATCTGTAAAGCAGATGTTCCTATTCTACCTATATATTTTCATGGAAATAATGGTTTTTTCTTCAGTATGTTAAAATCAATTCACCCGATGTTGCAAACTTCAAAACTGATTTCGGAACTTTTTAATAAACAAGGACATGCTCTAAAGATGACTATCGGAGAAGTTATTTTTTTAACCAGGGTTAAAGGTAAAGTTTCCGATCCTCTAATGTTAAAAAATCTTAGAAGCAAGTTGTACGCTCTCAAAAATCAATTACATAATTAAGGAGATTAAAGCTTGTAATTAACTTTAAAAATTAAATGCTTTCTTTTCATACCTCTGGCAAGTTGCTTAAAGTTTGAAAACCTTTAAGTAAAAGGTTTAAATTTTGAACCGAGGAGTTTATAAAATAAAAAACCTATTTCGTAATGAAATAGGTTTTTTTATGTCTTTGAAACTTCATTTCATTTGTTAGTAGAAACAACTCTGGAATCAGTTAAGAAATTGTTCCAAACAGTTAAAGGAATTATATACGATGTTTGATAACTTGTATCAAAAATAAATGCTTTACCTTTTACTTTTAAAGTATCAACATTAAACCTTTTTAGTCTTTTTTGCTGCTTATATAAATCGATTCTATAATGAGTTTTAGGACAGCAGCAGTAGCCTTCATTTTTTGTTGAATCAAATAAAGAATCAAATTCTTTTATTTTCTTTTTATCAAGTATTCTGTCTAACCCAACAAGTTTTGTTGTGTCCTGCCGAGTATCGTCTTTAATTTTATAGAGAGAAATTTCTATTCTATCCATTTCATTTCGTAGCTTTTTGAAATAATTTTTGTGATAGTCTAAAACTAAATGCTTTTGGTCTTTAACGTCTTGTTCTATCTTTGGTTTTACAACTTCATTTTTTTTATTGCAACTACTACAAAGTATTACAATCCCAATAATAATCAGCTTTTTAAGTTTAATCATATTTACAATCAATGTGTTACAGATGTATTTTTTGTTTCAAGTAGTAGCTATCTTTAGATGTAATAAAATAGTTTCTGTATCTCTATCAAATAGAGATACAGTTATTAGCTCATTTCTGTCATTACTAATATATAACTATTTTTATTAGATCAATTACCTACTAAAGCAGATCTTGGTAAAAGGTAATGTTACGCACATTAACAGGATCCCAGCCTCCGTTGGAAATACGATGCAATTCGATATAATAAATTCCTTCGTCAAGATAAACATCACCTAATTGCTTGATATGATAGTTTGTAAAACTATTGTTAGTTGTTGTAAACGGATAAATAATACTTGAAATATCTTTTATCACCAATTGAAACTTACCGGAAAAACCTGCCAGTTCACATTGCCAGTGATAAATGCCTGCCTCATTCACTTTCACTCTCCAAGCCGGATAAGAAGCTGGATTTGTCCATCCGCCAATGTTATAATTAGGAGCATGTTCTATCATAATACCAGTTCCATGCAATATGGCATTTTGTGCAGGAAGAACAAGAGTTCTGTCTGCATTTTGATTGATAATAGGAGTTTTATCAATGAAGGGATGAATGGATATTTGACGCACATTTACAGGATCCCATCCTCCGTTTGATATACGGTGCAGCTCGATATTATAAATACCAACCGGTAAATTAATAGTTCCGATGGATAAGACTTGATAGTTCTCAAAACCTTTTGTTGTAATTGTAAATGGATAAGGCCCTTGATCTACTCCATTTACTTTTAGCACAAACTGTCCCGAATAGCCTGATACAACTGCGTCTAAAATGAAATTTCCAGATTGAATAACTTCAACATGCCAGGTGGCAAAGTTAGCATCATTAGCCCATGCCCCAATTTCATAAAGTGGTCCATTTTGAATGCTTAATCCAGGAGCAACAGCATCGATTGCATTTAAATTGAGTGTACCATCTTTGAATTGTTTAGCAAAGGTGAAAAGAATATCTACAATTCCTGACATTTCCAGAACAATGGTTGTACTGATATTATCCAGAGGAGCTGCAGGTACCGAAATCGTATACCCGGAAAACCCATCATTGGGGGTTATATCCAATGTTGTTTTATGAACATCTGCAAGGAAATACGCTTTTACAACACTTCCATCACGCAGATTAGGAACATTTAATTTTCCATTTTGAGGCCAATTATCAGCAAATACATGCAGGTATAGGTATTGTGTTCCGTCTACAATTTTGCGGGTAGCTCGTCCCCAAAGTAATTGTGTGGTATACGGACTGGATTGAGTTTTATCGATAGCCATTTTATTTATACTCATCCAATAGGCAAATCCATTAAGTCTATCGATTGCTTCTGGTGGGAATATTCCGTCCCCTTCAGGACCCACATTAAGAAGGAAATTTCCTCCTTTGCTTACAATATCAATCAGCTTTTGAATTAAATCTTTTTGGGTTTTCCAACGCGTATCGTGAGCAGCATATCCCCAATTGTCATTCATAGTCATACAAGTTTCCCAATCTGTTCCATCTCCATTTGGCGGTATATTAGGAATACTTTGTTCAGGAGTTTTAAAGTCTCCGGTCAAACCATCTGACATTCTGTTATTGAATATCAAACGGTCTGTCCCAGGAATGTTTTTAATTGCTTTCATCATTCGATAACGGAATTCAGGTGTGCTGGAATTTCCCATATCCCACCAAATCAGGTCAATATTATAGTCATTTATCATGGTTTGAATATGAGGCACCACAATAGTATCCGTATATTGTGCACTATCCTGATAAGAAGCTATATGATCGGGTGTTGTATTCTGCGGAGTCCATGCCATTCCTCCTGGATTCATCCAGTCCAGACATTGAGAATAATAAAATCCTATTTTCAATCCTGCTGCATGCGCTTCAATCACCAAGGCTTTTAAAACATCGGCTGCAATATTGGTATCATCTTCAATATTATATCCAACATGATGTGTGCGGATCAAAGCCAAACCTTCGTGGTGTTTAGCAGTAACAACAATGTATTTCATGCCGGCATCTTTTGCCATTCTTACCCATTCGGAAGCATTGAAATTTTGTGCCGTAAAATTTTGCGGCCAACGTGTTTTGTATTCGTTTCTCGGAATCTGGGCTGCAAACATAATCCATTCAGCATATGCACCACGGTTGTAAGGTTCGCCTGTAGTGGGATCTATTTTAATAGTTCCATCCGGATTGATCCATTCGGGACGATAAGTTGAATAGTAATCCTGCATCCAATAATCAGGACCAATGCCTGAACCTGATTTCTTTAAAGTTGGCCCTGTATAATGTCCTGCCAATCCCGAATAGCCGCCCCAATGCACAAACAGACCAAAACCTGCCTCACGCCACCAAGCCATTCGCTCATCTTTATGCTCTTTTGTCTCAAGAGTCGTTATATAAAGGGTGTTACTCATCTTAGTTAAAATACCTTGATTATCATCCCTGCCTCTTACCGCGAAATAGTAAATATCAAATGAATTCAAATTATGTACAGTTATTGCGTTGGCAGTAACATTTTGATAAAAAACACCTTCTATAAATACATCATATGAAGTTACTGCGGGAAGCACATCCCACGATAAAGAAATAGAATTAGTCTTTACATCAGTTGCTTTTAACTCTTTAGGATTGTTATTGTAGAAAGGATTAATATCAATTTCTGTATCGCTAAAAATTAACTCATCAATATAAACAGTATCTCCAATTGCAGCATTAGCTGTATAATCAGGCTGAATACCAAACACAGAAATATTTTTTACTTTGTTCGTTAATAAATCAAACACCGCTACGCCCCATTCGTTTTGTTTATCCAATGGGCTTTGAGATAAGAATTCATTGTTTCCTCCGTCTGAAATATTAACTCTGATCTGAGAATTCGGATTATTGCGATAATACTTCATGTACAAATACTTATACTCAGAAAGAGGAACATTTGGAGTACAGTAAAATCCTGCCCATTTAGCAGTATTTCCAATCCGTTTAAATTTCAGGACTTTATTACTTATGTTTGATCCAGTTTTGTCCGGATTATCTACCACCTTGATTTCCATATCGTTTGGCGGGTTGATCGTTATTTTATTTGTAAAGTTGATTTGTCCGTTTTCGAAATTATCAAGTATCAGTGGTTCTCTAATTATTGGACGAGGATAAAAATCCGGTTTAAAATTCAGTTTACCTAAAGCTGTTTGAATTTCAGGAGCCGACATAAAATAATCCCATAACAGACCTGTACGGTAATTTTCGATCATACAAATAATCGGACCTTGATCAATGGCCAAATAACTACTATCAACCCAATTGGCTGTTTCATTAAAAGAGTCTACAAATCCTGCTCTTTCATTCCAGATCTTCGTTCCCAACTTTTCGTAAAAATATCTCAGAGCAGCTAATGATTCCTTGGGCGTATAAGGCATTGCCGAGAGAGCTGCTGTTGGAGCAATCACCCCTTTGTCATTTCCCGGCGAATGGGCACCGTAACCCTTATCTCCATCAGAAGCAGTCAGTCCCCAGGCATTGTTTTCACCATATCCTTTATATACCAGCGGATTTTGTTCGCAATAAGCCCTGTTTATCAATGTGTGAGCCTGATTTTGCTGGAAATAATTTACATCATTAATGCTGTCTCTCAAATTTTTTGGATTAAATCCTAAAAATGAATAATGAGAAAAAAATAAAGGACCGCCTTTTTCTCCTCCGTTCCCAATAGGAAGGGTAATATCATAAAATTTTTGATTCTTAGTATGATAACTACCACCGGATGACCAACCGTCTTTCCATAAACTGGGATCTATGGCATGAGTTGGTGAAGCAACAGCCAAGAGATAAGTAATCATACACTCGTTCCAGCCAATGATTTGCAATGGGAGAATGTTTTGCAGCTCATTATTACAATGCCAGTACAACTTGTTTGATCCAAATCGAAAATAATCCCAATCTACATTGTTCCAAAGTACATTGATCTTAACAACCAGATTCTGTTCTGTCAAAATTGGCTGGTTGAAATACTGGCGTGCCGTAAGCAACCCCTCCATTAGAAAAGAGGTCTCGACCAGATCACCTCCATTATCATCTTTAGTAAACGGAATGGTTTCACCTGTACTTCCATTAATCCAATGGGCAAAAACCCCTTTATAATTTGTTGCCGAGTTAGTTAAGAAATTAACAATTTTATCAATACGCTGGCATCCTTGTTCTCTGGTAATAAATCCCCTCTCGATGCCAACTAAAATTGCCATTACTCCAAATCCCGAACCGCCAGAGGTAACGGTATTTCCGGCTGTTCCCGAAACAGGAATACGCTCGTATGCCATTCCTGAACTTGATGCATAATCCCAAAAGTATTTAAATGTGTATCGTTGCGTTATAGTAAGCAACTCTTCATCCGTAAGCGTAGGTGTTAATGGAGTAGATTCTCTCATAAGATTAATTAGATTATTAAGTAAATATTAGGGAAAGGGGGCGTGGTATTGATATTTTAAACAACTCATATATCCTATTGTAGATAATACTGCCAATAACAAACTTTGAGAGTCTGTCGGAAATGAGGATTTGGATGCTTTGTTGTTTTATGTAATTGAAAATCAATGTTATACGAATGTATTAATTATTATTGAATAACACAACACGAAAAAATATTATTTATTTAATTTATTCTCCAATGATAAATTTATCTTTAAATCGTTTTCTTTTTTTATTTCAAGAACTTGTTCTAATAAATCTATTATCGTTAATTAAAAGTATGTCTTATCTTATCATAAATAAAACTACAGACAAATTCGCTATTATCTGCTTTTCTATAAGTTCGTGTATGATTAAATTGTTGATTATGAGTTGTGTATATTCTTTGTGGAATAGATGAAGTATTAACTTGGGAAGATTAATTTAAAAAAATAAAATTTATGAAAGCTAATGAAAAAGTAAAATGATATATAGAAAATTATTAATGCTAATCTTTTCGGTGCTTATAATTAGCTGTAAAGACAATTGTAAAAACATTGAGAATATATGTTTCTCAACAGGTATAGAGAAAATGACGGAATCTAAGCAAATATGCGATGCTGATGTGTCGTCTGGTAAATGGGGATTGAATTTAAAACTAGAATATGATGATAGTAATTTTTCATTATTTGGATTTGATGAAAAAATAAAAATTCTTTCTGACAAAAAAAGAAATATTATACTATGTATTAAGACCAATGAAGCTTATAATTTTGGTGTGGGTTATAATCCCAATGAAAAAATTATGTATGGTATATATGAAATTATTTTTTTAGACAAAGATTTAGTACCTCTGTATTCTATGGGAGAATATGGTTCTTATAAATATGAAGATGATTTAAAAAATCAACAAATAAAATATTATATGATTAATAAAGATGAAACATTTTTTCTCAATCTTGATTACAATAATGTTTTAGATATGTATGATAAGTTAAAGAAAAGTCCAATTAAAAGTGATGGAGGAGGGATCAGTCCTTATTATAAAAAGCCTTATTCTTGGGAAATACCATGATGTAAAAGAAAAAAAATATGAAACAAAGGATTCTAAAAGGCACTTTATTGAGCTTTGTCGTTATAATATTTTTGGTAGGGGCATATTTATTTTATAATGTTAAGATTAAATCTTCTAATTGGTATAAAGAAAAAGTTTGGAACGAACGTATTAAAGAAACAAATTTAAAGCCTATTTAAGTTTTTAAAACTAAGGAATAAATGAAAAGAAGTTTTATTGTACTGCTATTGATTTTAATTAATTTACTTGTCATTTTTTATATAGACTATAAGATAAATTTACCCGATTTA
This sequence comes from Flavobacterium sp. AJR, assembly GCF_002156885.1. Lineage (NCBI taxonomy): Bacteria > Pseudomonadati > Bacteroidota > Flavobacteriia > Flavobacteriales > Flavobacteriaceae > Flavobacterium > Flavobacterium sp. AJR. Next base: position 9,703 of record NZ_NCWQ01000053.1, read on the forward strand.
GATTATTATCATGGGAAAGACGGAGGGATAATTGTACGATTTCATGTAACTATTGTTATGAGTGTTATCTATTTTTTTATAATGAGTAAAAAGAATAAAATTAGATATTCTATTTATGGATTTATTATCGGAATAGTATCAATGGTCATTTGTTATTTGGCTCTAGCGGAGTTTACAAAATTGAGTGATATCTTTTATCAAATAGTAGCAACCATAGTTTTTATGTCAGCATTTCATTTGATTGAAAAAAGAGGTAAAGTTTATAAGGATAGAAGTAAGGTGTTTGATATTGAATAATTTAAAGAAATAATTTAAGATAATGGAGAATAATACAATACTAGAAAATATTGATTTAATTCAATTTGTTTCAAAAAGACCAGCAATGTTTTCAATTCATAATGTAGAATCTTTCTTTATCTTTTTTAAAGGATATTCAATTGGCAAAAGTGATTCCGTAGTTCACGATTTTTTTGACTCTTTTAGAGATTTTATTCATGAAAAATATGCTGAGGATGGGTTAAAAGATATTGATCCTGAAAGAATTATTAGACTTTATAGTGCTAATGATGGTCACTCTTTAGAACTTTTAAGGATTTTGATAGAAGAATTTATGGAGAGATAATATATTATAAAACAATAAAAAATTAAAGAGAATAATTAATGAAAATCATAATTAATATTGCGTTGGTATTGTTTTACATTTAATATTATAAAATTCTTTTTAGATTATCACATTTCATAAAAATTACTTTAAAAATCTATAAAATTTAAATACATGGTTGCCAAAACACATATAAAATTAATTTTTTCAATCTATGGAGATGTATTTAATTCAAATGAATTTACTGAACTTGTTGGAATATCACCGACAGCTTGCTGGAACAAAGGAGATTTAATAAAAAACAATAAGAAAGAAAAGAAAAGATTAGAGTCAGCTTGGGAGTATTCTATCAACAATATTGACACTATATACTTTGAAGAAATATCAGACGAATATGTTAAGTTATTTATTGATAAAGTTGATAAAATACTAGTATTTAGAGAAAATAATAAATTGACAATAAAGTTTGATATTGTATTAGAAATAGTAAAAGATAATGGAGTTGTGATGTCTTTTAATAGAAATTTCTTAGCGATAGTAAATAAGCTAGACGCCGAAATAGAGGTAGATACTTATGTTTTGGATTAGGGTAACCTATGATATATGAGTGACGTGAGTATTCAAGGGAAAAATATAAAATGTTTTTTGCGAATAATTTAAAATTTAAAAATAAAGAGAATAATTAATGAAAATCATAATTAATATTGCGTTGGTATTGCTTTACATCTTACTTGTGTTTTTTGCCGTAATTTGGTTTCTTGCCCATGGTTCAGGTCACAAAATACCACTCGAAACAGATTTAAGTATAGCAGGATCTATAGTATTAGATATTCTAGTAATAGTAGTTTTGAGATTTGCTAAAAAACGGATAACAAAAGAGGAATAGGTTTAATGATTTTGTATTCAGTTAACCAATGAAATACACCAACTGGAATTCATGAAAACAATTAAAAATATGAAGAATTTATATGTAATTATTTTGTTAGGAATTATAACAGGTTGTTCTTCTAAAATTGATGAAAATCAAATAATAGGAAAGTACGAAATAGATAAATTTGTAATAAGAGATTCATTAGTTAAAGTTAAAGAATATAGATTGTTATTATTAAATCCAGACAAAACTTTTGAGCTAAAGAATTATGATAAAAAAGAAAATTCTAAAGGTACTTGGAAAGCTGAAAAAACTATGAATGATGACGGAATTATCATAGCGTTTAGTTTCTTAAATCGAAAAATAGAAGGAAAATTAAATGGTAGCGGTAACATAATTACTTTTAATTATCCAAATGATTTGTACTTAGGAAAGTATAGTCATTTACTATATGTAAAATTAAATAAGTAGGAATAGGTTAGGGGTTTATAATCCCCAAATCCCTAAACACAGACTTCGTGATATCTTTTCGGCAAGGACCGAAATTAGTACTATTTAGCTTTCTGTCTTGTATAAGGCGTGTTGCAAAAAAGTAAACCCCACTTTTATTTTCGATGTAGCCAACCCACCAACCCGTATTGATTTCATTTTCTCTAGTCCAGCCAGTTTTGGAGTGAATAGTATATTCTGGATTTTGTTCGGTTATCATGACCTTTTTTACTATTTCGATGTTTCGCTTAGAAAAAGGAAGGTTTCCTTCGTAGAATCTTTTGATAAATTCCACTTGATTGATTGGCGAAATTCCAAAAGCACCAAAATTCCAAAAGTCAGCATCTGTTTGTGAGAGGTCAAGATTACCGTAATGACAAAGGGATAAATATTTTTTGTAATTGGCTTTGCCAATTTTTTTAGCTAATTCTATAAACGCCCAACCAGCCGAAACTTCAAAAGCTTCTTTTACCGTTATATCATGATAAATAGTAGGGCGATAATCATATTTTATAGTATCGGTACTTCCTGGCCATTTCACTATCTCATTCTCACTAGCAATAGTTTCTGTTTCTAATGCAATAAGCAGATTAATGATTTTAAATGTCGATGCTGGTAACGTTTCCTTTTTTGTATTGATAGTGTCGGATAAAATCCATTTATGATTGTTATTGTCATAAATCGAAATCGAGCCATCGACATTACAATTATCAAAATATTTTTTAAAATCCTCACGTATTAAAACTTTATCGCTACTTGATGTAATTGAGGAATTGTCTTTTTTCTTGTTCGATGAACAGGAGAAAAGAAGTCCAATAAATAGCAATCCAAATAACAATCGTTTCAATTTCATTTTGGTGTTTTAAAATGTATTCTTGACTATATTTTTAGCCACAGATTAAAATGATTTTATAGATTTCTTTATGAAAAGGATTGCCACGAAGTGCACTAATTTTTTATGCTAATTGAACATAGTGAATGTTCTGATTCGTGAAAATTCGTGCAATTCGTGGCAATCCAAGAAAACAAAAAACTAAAAAAAACTTTACTATATGTTTTATACTTTAAAAATCAGTTTCTTTTTATAGAAAACCCAAAGTATAAGTGACCAAAAAATGGCGTATGATATTGCATAGGCTAATGATGCGTTCAATGGATTTTCAAAACAAGGTGTAATTCCAAATTTGTAAATCAAGGCTTGAAGATTGATTTCTTCTGCAGCTATATCTGGACTTTGAACTTTAATAGAACTCAAAACTCTAGGAATTATCCCCGAAAAGTAAAAAACAATCATTGGATTTACTCCCCAAATTAAAAATAGTTTAGTCCATTTTTTATAGTTTGCTACATCTATTATATAGTATAATATGGTTAAGCATATTGTAGCTATACCAGCGGTATATAAAACATAAGAACTTGACCAGAGTGATTTGTTTATTGGAAATATTATGTTCCAAAGCATACCGATAACTAAGAGTACAATTCCTGAGATTGCTAATTTTTTTAGAATTTCGGTTTTTGTAATCTGTAAGTTTAGTATTTGTCCTATGAACATTCCGAGAATTCCTGTGCCAATAGCTGGTAAAGTACTTAAAATTCCTTCAGGATCCCAAGTTTTAGAGAAGCTCCATAAATGCCCGTTTAAAAGTAAATTGTCTAACCAAGCAGCCAGATTGGTTCCTTTATCAAAATTGGCAGCGCCAAATCCTGGAACGGGAACAAAAGCCATCAAAATCCAATACCCCAATAAAATTGAAGCCGTAACGAGAAGTTGCGTTTTTAAATTTGTTTTTAGATATAAAAGTGAAGTGAAGAAATATACAATTCCGATACGTTGTAAAACACCAGGGATTCTTACGTCTTCAAAGGCTTCTATTTTGCTATATGCTAAGAATAATAATAACGCAAAGATTCCAAAAACGAGGTATGTTTTAATTTTTAAAGTAAAGTTTCCTAAAAGGGCATAGGCTACAGCAAATGTTATACTTAATCTAAGAAGTAACAAAGGGATTCCTTCTAGTCCAAACAATTGAATTCGGCTGAAATAGTTTAAAGATAATCCTAAGCAGAATATACGTAACGAACGAACCAAGATTTTATTAAAAACACCTGAATCAAGATGTTTTGTAGGCATTGCAAACGGGATTGCTGTTCCCATTATAAAAATGAAAAAAGGAAAAACTAAATCGGTAGGAGTACAGCCGTGCCATTCTGCATGTTCTAAAGGCGGATATATAGAAGCCCAGCTTCCTGGGTTATTAACAATAGTCATTAATAAAATCGTAAATCCTCTAAATACATCTAGTGAAATTAAACGTTCTTTTGTCATTGGTTTAGTTTATTTTTTGGTTTCATTAATTATATAAAAGCGTAAACTTTTAATAGTTCTTTATTTTAACTAGGAAAAGAAATTTTACCCATTGATACAGACGGAATTCCTTTGCGTGTTCCAAAATCTGAAGTTCCACCAGAAACAGTTTCGTTTGCTAAAATGGCAAATAATATGGCTTCTTTTGCATCTCCTGAAATTCCTAAAACATCGGTATTTAAAAAAGTACAAGGCAATAGTTCTTTTAGCCAACTTACTAATAATGGATTATGTGCGCCTCCGCCTGACATATAAATCGTAAAACTTTCAACAGGATATGTTGTGTTGTTTATAGCTGTATGTATAGCATTGGCTATAGTTTCGGCACTAAATCGGGTTAGGGTTGCCAATAAATCTTCAACAGAAATATCGTTTGTATTGCTTTGGGTTTGAGCTTTTCTAACATATTCTATATTAAAAAGTTCTGGACCTGTAGTCTTCGGGAAAGATCCAAGGAAGAACTCATCGGCTTTTAAAGCTTCTAAAAGTGAATTGTTTACTTTGCCTTGTTTTGCGATTTCGGCATCTTTATCATAGGCTTTATCAGGAAACGAAAGTCTGGTAAAAGCATCGATTAGTGTATTTCCTGTTCCTGTATCGGTAACAAAAACTTCTTCGGGATTACTGCTTGATGGCAAATAGGTAAAATTTGCAATTCCGCCCATATTAAGCATAATACGATTTTCTCCTTTTTTTCCAAAGAGGAAATAATCGCCATAAACGGCAAGTGGTGCTCCTTCTCCTCCTGCAGCAAGATGCTTTTGACGAAAGTCTGACAGTGTTATAATTCCAGTTTTTAGAGCAATATGGTCTCCGTCGCCAATTTGTAAAGTAGCGTTTGGGAATTTTTCTTGTTGGTGTAAAATCTTAGGTGCATGAAAAACAGTTTGACCATGCGAGGCTACCAAATCTACTTTATCGGTTGGAACTCCCCAACGTTCTAAACATTCCAAAATCATGTTGGCATGAAGAACCCCAATCCATTCATTTAATAAAACCAGTTTCTGAAAATCAATGGTTTGTTTAGCAAATACGGTTCTGATTTCTGATTTTATTTCTTCAGAATAATCAATGGTATCGAATTGTACTAATTGAACTTCGGTGTTTTCACCAGAACCAGAGATTTCGCATAGAGCCACATCAAGACCATCCAAAGAAGTACCAGACATTAATCCGATAATAGTTCGGGAAGGTTTTTGAGCAATTTTATACAGTGATTCCAGATTTGTGTTCATAGTTTTGGTTTTAAAAAGGTCATTTAACATACTTTTTAAACCATGTAAGAAATGTAAGTTCATGTTAGCGTCTTCTCAAAATACTACTTAAATGGACTTATATTTCTTATATGGTTAAATTTAATACAGGTTTTATTTAACCTTTGATTGATATAAATAGAACTGTTTTTTATTTTACAATAGCCTCCTGAATTATTCTCTGAATATCTTCTCGGATTTTTCCTCTAGCTAATTTATTCTCATCATTAATAACTTCGGGATAGGTTCTATTGGATAAAAATACATAAACAATTTCTGTTTCTGGGTCAACCCAAGCTATGTTTCCAGTAAATCCGGTATGTCCAAAACTAGATGGAGAAACGCAGGCACACGTAGGACTTATTCCGTTTATTCTTTTATCAAAACCTAAACCTCTTTGTACTCCTTTGTCGGCGTAATAACAAGTATTAAAGGCATCAAATGTTTGTTCTGAGAAATATTGTTTATTACCATAATTTCCTTTTTGTAAAAACAGCTGCATCATTTTAGCAACATCCATAGCGTTGGAGAAAATCCCAGCATGACCAGCAACTCCGCCTTCCATCGCTGCTGCCATATCGTGTACATATCCCTGAATAACTTGGTGTCTGAAATAATTATCAATTTCGGTAGGAGCAATGTTACTTCTATCAAATTTGTCTAAAGGATTGTAAAGCGTATTGTTCATTCCGAGTGTGTTGTAGAAATTTTGCTGACTCAGTACTTCTAATTTCTTATGCGTTTTTCTTTCTAAATATTCTTTCAGGATAATAAAGGTAAAATCGCTATATCTGTATTCTTTTTTTAAGGATAAAGGACTATCGGCAATGATTTTCATGATGGTGTCATGATAGTCATTTCTAATAAAAAGATTGTCTGCAACTTTTGTAGAAAAATCAGATTCGGCTACTCTGCGATAGTATTTAGCCGAAGGTTTCCCTTCGCTATCCAGCGTTGCTTTATAAAACGGAATCCAAGCCTGAAGCCCTGCATAATGAGTTAGTAAATCCTTGAAGCTGATATTTTTTTTATTTGTTTTCGCGAAAAGCGGTACCATATCTTTTAATTTGGTATCCAGGTTTACTTTTTCATTATCATACAATTGCATTACGTTAGGCAATGTCGAAATCATTTTTGAAATCGAAGCAACATCGTATAAATCTGAGTTTGTAACTTTTCGGGTATTATCATAGGTTTGACTACCGTATGATTTCTGGAAAATAACACTTCCTTTTCTAGCTACAAGTACTTGCATTCCCGGAGTCATTTTTCCATCAATTGCTTTTTGTGCGACAGCATCAATTTTAGATAAAATAAGCGGATTCATGCCTACATTTTCTGGCTTTGTAAAACCCAAACGATTTATTTTTTCGGTAGTTAAACCATCATTTACATTAAAAGATGAATTGATAGACACAGGTAGTTTTCCTTTGGCAGGGATGGCTCCAAATAATAATTCTGCCGAAACTATCTGGCTGATATCTGAGTTTTGATAAGAAACTACTAATCCTTCAATATCATCAAAATTAGTGATTGGCAATAGTGAATAGGGTTTTGTGAAAATATCCAAAATCACTTTGTTGTGTTTTGCAATTTCTTGTAACCAAATCAGTTCAGTATCTGTGAAATTTTGTTTTTCCCAAGTTTTATTTACTTTGTGAAAACCAATAATAACAAGGTCGTATTTTTTTAATTCTTTATTTAAGCTATCTATGTTCGTGTTGGCAACTTCGGTAACTTCTGTGTATTTTTTTAAAGTAGTAACAAAATCACTGTTAACATCTTCTCCTAGTTTTACATACGCTATCTTTTGTTCTAAATCTTTGATAGGAAGTATTTCCTTTTCATTTTTTAAAACGGTAATAGCGTTTTCGTATAATTTATAGTGCAAAGCATCATTTTGCGGCGGATTAAGCTCGTCGTATATGTTTGCCATATCGATAGGTTTGTATTTGTTTAATCCTGCTTTAAATTTATAATGCAATATTTTTTTTACCGAATGTGCCAAACGTTCCTCGGTAATAACACCTTCGTTATAGGCAACTTCAAGTTTCTGGAATGCTACAGGAACATTTTCTGAACAAAGCAAAATGTCATTTCCTGCAAGTAGTACGGCAATTTCCAGATCCCCAGGACCTTTAAAATTACTTGCGCCTTTCATCGCTAAACCGTCTGTAAAAATTAAACCTTCAAAGCCTAATTCTTTTTGAAGCAGATTAGTTACTACATTATAAGAAGCTGAAGATGGAAGATTTGGTGTTGGTTCCAGACTTGGAATATTAAGATGTGCAACCATAACCGATACTAAACCTTCATCAAAGATTCGTTTGTACGGATATAATTCGATTAATTCAAGTCTGTCTTTTGAGAAATTAACCAAAGGCAATGCATGATGAGAATCTGTTGAGGTGTCTCCATGTCCAGGGAAGTGTTTTCCGGTACTAAAAACACCTTGACTTTGTACCCCTTTCATTAAGGCAATGGCTTTGTCGCTTACATTAACTTTGTCTTCGCCAAATGAACGGTTTCCGATAATAGGATTTTTAGGATTGGTGTTGATGTCAAGAACTGGAGCGAAATTAAAATGGATTCCGATTCGTTTGTTTTCATTGGCCATGTTTCTTCCAACATTTTCAATTAAACTTAAATCCTGAATTGCTCCTAAAGTCATATTCCAAGGGTAACGATAAGTTGAGTCTAATCGCATACCCAATCCCCATTCGGCATCAATCCCTACGAACAAAGGAACTTTTGCTTTAGATTGGTACTGGTTGGTTAATTTAGCCTGACGAACAGGACCTCCTTGAAAAAATATAACTCCACCTACTTTATAGTCTTGAACTAATTTATTGATTTGATTGGTATGAACAGAATCTTTATTAGAATAGGCCGAAATCATAAATAGTTGACCTATTTTTTCCTGAACCGACATTTTATTGTAAATACTATCAACCCAAGCTGTTTCTCTGTCTGAATCTTTAAAGAATGTTTTCTTTTCGGATTTACTTGGAGCAATGTAAACTACTGTATCTGCTGGGGAGGTATCATTTTTTGAATCTGTAACTGTATTGTTTTTTCTGGAAACGCCACAATTGGTGATTAAAAATAAAAATGTGGCACAAAGGCTAATTTTTATAAAGTAATCTTTCATATCATTATTTTTTGGCAATTGAAAGCTAAGCTTATTTAAAAGCGTTCAATTGATTAGTTAATTAGTTTTGTTTTTAAGGTGGTTTTAAAAACTTATTTTTTCGCTACTGCGTGAGCTTGTCAGGAATAATCCTAAGTAAGTTATTAAACCATTTAGCACGATTAATTCATTATCAAATACATATCCTGCAAACAATACTTTTGAATTTTCATTTATTAAATACGTGAAGAAAGGAGATAATAAACAGATAAATGGAACGAGTTTATCATTTACATTTCTTGATTTTTGGAACAATCCAAATGCATATAATCCTAATAATGGACCATAAGTGTAGGATGCGACCTTAAATATCATCCCAACTACTGAACTATCATTGATGGAATTAAAGATGATTATTACGAAGAAAATCAATGCTGAGAAGCTGATATGAACCAAGTGTCTTGTACGTACTGAGTTTTTCTTATTGCTATTTTCGGCTTTGTCCATGCCTAAGAAATCGACACAAAAAGAAGTTGTTAATGCTGTTAATGCTGAATCTGTCGTAGCAAATGTTGCAGCAATAATTCCTAATAAGAATACTATTGCCGGAATTGTTGCTAAATGATTTAAGGCTATTTCTGGGAAAAGTAAATCGGTTCTTGGTTTACCTGTAATTAAATCTGTTGGGATTGCAATTCCGTTTTTGTTAGCATAAATGTATAGTAAAGCTCCAACACTTAAAAAGAAGATATTGATTATAACGAAGATTCCTGTAAAGGTAAACATGTTTTTTTGTGCTTCGCCAATGTTTTTACAGCTCAGGTTTTTTTGCATTAAATCTTGATCAAGTCCTGTCATTGCTATAGTAACAAACATTCCTCCTAATATTTGTTTTATAAAATGGAATTTGCTTCCCAGAAAATCATCAAAGAAAAATATTTTAGAGTAATTACTATTCTTAACTTCTTCAAAAGCACCAATAGCACTTAAATCCATACGATCACAAATAAAATAGATGGTAAGAAAAACTGAGGTAACTAAGAAAAACGTTTGTAAGGTATCTGTAATAATTATCGTTTTTAACCCTCCTCTGTAGGTATAAGAAAAAATAAGAATTAAGGACATTAATACGGTAAAGGCAAACGGAATACCATAAAAATCGAATACAAAACGCTGTAATACAATTACCACTAAGTATAGTCTGAATGCTGAACTAACGGTTCTACTAATCAGGAAAATAGAAGCTGCGGTCTTATAGCTGTAAAACCCCATTCGTTGTTCTATATATCCATAAATAGAGGTTAAGTTCATTCGGTAATAAAGCGGCAATAATAACTTTGTAATTATTATAAACCCGATTGCGTTACCCAATACAAACTGAAAATATTTGAATTGTTCACCACTCGCAGCACCAACTTCTCCAGGAACAGAGATAAAAGTTACTCCAGAAAGAGCCGTTCCTATCATCCCAAAAGCAACTAAATACCATTTTGAGTTTTTATTGGCTGTAAAAAAAGCATCATTTCCATCATCCTTTCGGCTCACTCTATGCGAGATATAGAATAGTGTTCCGAAATAAATGATAATAAGAAGAAGGATAGTACTTGGTGTCATTTTATCTTTTGTGGTTTAGTATTTTATAAATTTACTTGTTGGGCGTAATTAATTTTTAACACATAGAAACATAGATTTTGTAATCTTAAAAAAGGCGTTTGACTTGTTTAAAACACACAGGGTTTGCTATGTGAAAGAAATGTATTTCTCTTTGTATTTTTTTACACATAAAATCTATGTTTCTATGTGTTAAATGAAATTTTCATGAGTTATATCCAACGTGTATAAATCTATAAAAGATTTTGATTAGTTTGGTTATTAAATTTCCAGATCTTTATTTTCTGCCAATAAAACGGCTCTTACGCTTTTGTGTTTTTTTAATAATTCTGAAGCTAGTTTCTCATCAATATGAAGTTCTTCTACAATCATTTCTACACCTCTTTGTACTAGTTTTTTGTTAGACAATTGCATGTCTATCATTTTGTTACCGTAAATTCTTCCTAGTTTAATCATAACAGATGTTGAAATCATGTTTAAGACTAGTTTTTGAGATGTTCCCGCTTTCATTCTTGTACTACCTGTAAGGAATTCTGGCCCTACAATTAGCTCTATAGGATGGTCGGCTTCTTTAGAAATAAGACTTGCGCTATTACAAGAAATACTCCCTGTAATGATATTATTTTCTCTTGCTTTTTTTAATCCACCAATCACATAAGGAGTGTTTCCTGAAGCTGCGATTCCTAAAACGACATCTAAACTCGAAATATCATAGGCAGATAAATCTCTCCAAGCCTGATCAATATCGTCTTCGGCATTTTCTACCGCTTTTCTAATGGCCGAATCACCTCCAGCTATAATACCAATAATCCAATTGTCTGGAACTCCAAAAGTAGGAGGACATTCAGAAGCATCAAGGATCCCGATTCTTCCAGATGTACCTGCGCCGATATAAAATAGTCTTCCGCCAAGTTTCATTTTAGAAACGATAGCATCTACTAATTTCTCAATATTAGGAATTTGTTTTTCGACAATATCGGCTACTTTTTTATCTTCATTATTTATATTGGTAAGCAACTCATTAGTGCTCATTTTATCTAAGTTAGAGTAAAGTGATTCACGTTCTGTATCGGGATTTATTTTTGCCATTTTATTTTGTTTTTAGCTAATTTTTTTAATTTTTTAATTTTGTTTGGAACATATTTTATGATTGGGCATCATAAAAAACAGTCCAGAATTTATTTGACAATAAATAAGGGTATGATTTAATAGATTAGGTATTTTGTGCGCATTTTTTTAAATGCTTCTAAATCCTTTTGCCAGGTCTTTCTAATTTTATCTTCAGAAATTCCGCTTTCAATTTGCTGTTGCAATTTTTTTGTTCCGGCAAGTTTTGTAAAAAAAGGATTGAAGAATTTAGTTTTATCACTAGTGTTTTGGTATGCTTTAATCAACCATTTTAATTCTAAACGTGTTAGTTTAGGATAAGATGTTAAATCCTCACCAAAGCATTCTTTCCCATTATAAAGTGGGTCTTTGGCTCCAGAATTTGGTTTAGGAGTAAAGCTAAAATTAGTTTTTGTTAAAAAAGGAGAACCATAAATCTGGAATTGTTTCTCGGTTCCACGCCCCATACTTACATTAGTTCCTTCAAAAAGACATAAACTGGCGTATAAGTTTATAGATTGATCATTTGGTAAGTTTGGTGATGGTTTTGCAAGCAAGCTATATTCCATTTTTCGGTTATAATCAACACAAGGAATAACGGTTAGCTTACATTGTACTTCATTTTTAAGCCATTTTTCGCCATTAATCATTTGAGCATATTCGCCGATAGTCATCCCGTGAAGCAGTGGGATAGGGTGCATACCCACAAAACTTGTAAATTCTTTTTCTAAAAGTGGCCCATCGACAATACCTCCATTAGGATTTGGTCTGTCAAGAATAATAAGCGGAATCCCATTTTCTGCGCAAGCTTCCATTACATAATGCAAAGAAGATATATAGGTGTAAAAACGTGCTCCAACATCTTGTAAATCGAATATCATTACATCGATTCCTGCTAATTGTGCTGCTTTTGGCTTTTTATTATCTCCGTAAAGAGAAATGATTGATAGTCCGGTTTTTGGATCTTTTCCGTCTACAACATGTTCGCCGGCATCGGCAGTTCCTCTAAACCCATGCTCAGGAGCAAAAATGGTTTGAACAGCAATTTTTTTCTCTAATAAAAAATCTACCAAGTGAGTTTTGTTAGTCAAAATCCCTGTTTGATTTGTAACGATTCCTATTTTTTTATCTTTTAATAATGGTAGGTATTTTTCATAATTATCGGCTCCGGTTTTAATTGCCGGTGCGTTTAATTCCTGAGTGTTGTTTTTTGCAATTGTTTGTAATGAACTGGAATATGATGTTGTGTAAAACATTGATGCTACAATAAGAACACATTTAGCTATGAATTTTATCATTTTAAATTACAGTTTAATAGTTAGAAGGCAGAAATTGACTAAATAAAGTTAGATTATTATTTGATTGATATTCTGTATTTTTTTGATTGTGTTGTGTGGTTTATTGTAGTAGAGTTTATCTGAGTTTTCAGATTAGGGATTTTATTTTCGTCGGTTTATTAATCGATGTCTTCGTTGTACGAAATAATAATTTTAAAATACTACCTCTGGAGTTTTCCATGACCAGAGGTAGTTTATTATTTTGTTAGTATTCAGTTTTTGAGATTCTGAATTACCAACCAGGGTTTTGTTTTAATTCTACCCCTTGAGCTTTATATAAATCAATATCGTTTGTTGGGATATTCATTAAATAATGTTTGGCTTCAAAAGTTCTTGTACTTGCAGGGTATATTTTTATATATCCGTTACCATCTACTACAACTTGTGTTCCTACAGGTGTACCTATTCTTGCTCCAAGATTTACATCTATATTTTTTGAAGTATCAAGGTAATCTCCTTTTTTCCAACGGTAAATATCCATTTGTCTAAGCGTTGTCCAACTCATAAATTCAATTTGACGCTCACGACGTACTTCCCATATAAGAGGGTTAACAGAACCTGAGATTTGCTCTAAAGTTGCCGTTCTTCTTGGATCATTAATTTGTATTCCTCCTGCAGAAGCATTAGTTCCGTCTGTAGTTAAAGGCGCAATTCCTGCACGAGCACGTACTTTATTGATAGACATATCAAGATCAGTATTTGTAGCAGTACCAAGTTCAGCACAAGCTTCAGCATAATTTAAATATACTTCGCTTAAAGTAAATACAGGAGCATCAGTATAATTACGTCCTCCTGTAGTAACATCGGGACCTGTTGTTGCAGGGTTGTTGTATAATTCAAACACATATCCAGACATTGAAACTAACGTAGCTGCACTAAAAGGTTTTCCTTTATAACCATAACTAGTAGGATTTACAGTTTTACCAAAACGAGGATCTCTGTTAGCAAAAGTTTTTGTAATGTCATCATCACCTGTGTATTGGCTGTTTCCTGCTTGTTGTATTGGTAATCCATTTGTAGTTACATAACTATCTGCCGCCCATTTTGTTAAACCATATTGTATAGTTGACGTATTGGTATAGTTTTGAAGAGAATGCATCAATACGTTTGATAAATAACGTTTTGTAAGTATCACCTCTGTATTACCAGCCAATTCAACAGAGTTGTAAAGAGATTTCCAATCTGAGTTTAATTGATAGCCACCATTATTCATCACAGCAAGTGAAGCAGTTTTTGCTTTGTTAAGATAAGCGCTTCCATCTTGACCTAAATGATATTTTCTGTACGTTCCTTCGTAGATACAGATGTTACTTAAAGCAGCGTAAGCGGTATATTTATTTACAGTTGTATTTTTATCATCTACCGGAAGTAACAAGTCTATAGCTTCTTCCATATCTTTAATGGCCTTGTCGATAACTTCTGCTCTTTGCATTGAAGGCGAATATACAGCATCATCATTTTGAGCTAAATATTTATCGGTGTATGGAACATCTCCCATTTTTTGTACTAAACGGAAATAAGTATAGGCTCTGAAAAATTTAGCAACTCCTATGTAATGATTCTTTTTTACCTCGGCCATAGGAACGCCAGGTATTTTTTCTAGCATTAAATTACAACGACGGATCAGTGTGTAATATTCATTCCAGGAATAAAGGTTAGTAGTACTTGCTGTAACTGGCATTTGATAAAAAGTAAAAGCTGATAGGTTATCATCTACTTTAAAATCACTTCCGTGATAATAAAAAGATGAAAGTCCAATTGTTGTACCGTTCCCATAGCCATAAAAAGTATCATAATTAAGCCATGAAAAAGTTTTTACGTTGTCTTCAGATTGCCAGAAGTTCTCGTTTGTAAATTTATCTGCAGGCTCATCAGTCAAGTAGTCCGAACAACCAACGACGCTCATTGCCATTATAGTTGCTGCAAACATCAGCTGTAATTTGGATTTTATATTTGATTTTTTCATTTTAAAAATTTTGAATTGTTAGTATTAGAAAGATAGCTCAACACCAAAAGACCATGTTTTGGTAAAAGGATAAGCTCTTCCCCAGAAGATTTCTGATTCGTCAAGTTCAGGATCTACAGGAAGACGGCTATCTGCCCAAGTCACTAAGTTTTCACCCGAAGCATATATTCTTAATTTTTCTAATCCTGCTTTTTTGATGAATTCTTTTGGTAAAGAATAACCAAGAGTAACATTTTTAAGGCGTAAATAAGACATATTAAGTAAGTATCTTGTTTGAGTTACGAAGTTATTCATACCATTAGTAGCACCACCAAAAGCTGTCGATTCGTTACCATAATAAGGATTTGGCCAGTAAGCTTCAGTATTATCAGGTGTCCAATAGTCAGATTGGTTTGCATACATTTGTTGAGGTGCACGATAGAAAGGTAAAACAGCATCTGAGGCAGCCCAATAATCACGTTTAGCTACCCCTTGGAAGAAACCAGAAATATCAAGTCCATAGAGTTTTCCGCCTAAAGTTACTCCGTATTTGTAACGAGGAGTTGAGTTACCAATTTTACTTAAATCTCCATGATCGTCTGCAGTTCCTGCTCCACGTGATATTACACCATCACCATTTGTATCTACATAATGTACATCACCAGGTCCGTATTTAAAATTACCAAGCATAGTTTTAGAATAATCAACACCATTTACCGTTTTACCATTATTAGTAAACACGTCACTAGATTGTAAAAGTCTATCACTTGTTAAACCCCAGATCTGACCAATTTCGTAACCATCATAATAAGGATATACACCAGGTGAAACTAAGCCTAGTAGTTTAGAAGTATTATTCCATTTTGTAATCACCGATTTAAAATCTGATAAAGCCACATCAACAAATACCGAAGCATTTTCGCTAATATTTTTATTAAAGTTCAAAGACAATTCCCATCCTCTTGTTCTCATGTTTCCTGAGTTTGTTTGAGCAGAAGTTTGACCAAATGAACCTGGAAGCGTAATACCTGGAGCAAGCATTCCTTTTGTATCACGTTGGTACCAGTCAAACGAAGCGCCAAGCATATCAAATATTCTAATATCTATACCTACATCCTTAGTATATACTTTTTCCCAAGTTAATGCTGGGTCAACGTTAGTTGGCAAATCTGTAGAAGGAGGTAATACGGCTCCACCATTTATCCACGAAGGATTTTTAGTTTTCATTATAGATAAGAAAGCATTGTTACCAATGTTTTGGTTTCCAATAGATCCCATAGATGCACGTAATTTAAGGTCGTTTAACCATCCGCGTGTACCTTCCATAAAACTTTCATTAGCAATTTTGTATCCTATAGATGCCGAAGGGAAGAATCCCCATTGTTGGTCTGTAGGGAATTTAGAAGAACCATCATAACGAGCATTTAATTCTAATAAGTAAATTCCGTTATAATCATAATTTACACGACCAAAGAAACCTGCAATAGAATAGCTTGTTACATTTGGATTCAAATCAGTATTTGTAGCTCCAGAAACAAATTGTTCTCCTACAGCAAGGTTAAATTCTGGTTTTGTTTTGTCTAAAAGTGTATTTCTTCTTGCATACGTACGAGAGAAATCTTGCCACTCTGAGTTAAAACCTCCTAAGAATTTTAAATTATGTTTGTTAAATTGCTTTTTATAGTTCGCATAAATATTAACAACATTTGTTCTTGTTTCTGCTTTTGATTGTGCTACAAAATCATTTCCTGCTTCAAGAGTTGCAGGTGTAGCTGTTTGTATTGTTGTAGCGTCGTATGGCATAGATGACCAGCTATCCCAAGCCTGAAATTTACCTCCGTTTTGTTTTCTGGAGTAATAATCAGTAACACTGCTTATCTCAGTAATTATATTAAGATCTTTTATAACTTCGGCTGTAAATTTTGCACTTAACCTGTTATTGTATTGATCATTTTCGTTCATAGACGCATTAGATAAATACCCTCCGGCAGTACGGAAATTATATCCTCTATAGGTTCCGAAGTTTGGAGTATATTGTCCCCAACGAAGTGCATAACCAAAATAACCTCCATATTTTGTATCATCAGTACCAGAACCACCATAATAGTTAAATGGCTGATCGTAAGTACTGCGAATAGTCATTACTTTGAAATCTGCTGTAAGCCAATCCGTTAATTTTGTAGTAAATCCTAAATTGATATTTGTTCTCTTTCTAGTTTCCTGATTTACTCTTAACATACCTTGTTGGTCTGTAATTGCAAACGAAGCAAAGAATGAACTTTTATCTCCCAGATTACCTTGAGCAGAGAAATTATGAGAAGTTTGAAGCGCATCTTTTGCATACATTTCTTTATTAGCATCCCAAACTCTATAGAAATAAGGTGTACCATTTTTAATTTCCCAATCTTCACCATAAACCATTTCATTGCTAGTACGATTGTTTGCGTATTTCTCTTTCCAGGTTTTAATTCCGGCAAGTAAAGTGTTGTAATTTGCTCCAAAAAATTCTGGTGTAGAACCATCAGTACGCGTTCCTGCAGCAATTAGTCCAGGAATTTCGTCTGTAGGGTCTAAGAATTGTAATGTAGAAATCGGGTTGGTAAAAGCAGTGTTTCCGCTATAAGAAAATCTAACTTTTCCTTCTCCTGTTTTTCCTCCTTTTGTTGTAATAAGTACTACCCCAAAAGCGGCACGAGCACCATAGATAGAAGCCGAAGCTGCATCTTTAAGTACTGTCATCGTTGCTACATCATTAGGGTTGATAAGAGATAAATCTGTAGGAACTCCATCAACCAATATTAAAGGATCGTCAGAGCCGTTATCATTTACAGTTCCAGATCCACGTATGTTTATTTTTGCCATACGATTAATATTTCCTGAGTTAAAACTAACATTTACACCAGGTGTAGTACCCTGTAATGCCTTGCTTATATCAGTTAAAGGTCTGCTGCCAATAGTTTTAGCAACATCTATAGACGCAACAGCACCAGTTACGTTGGTTTTTTTCTGAGAAGAAAACCCTACGACAACTACTTCGTCTAATTTTGAAGCGGTTTCAGAAAGATCAACATTAACCTTTTGTTGTCCCTCTATTTTTACCACCTTAGTTTCAAAACCCATGTAGCTAAAGCTAAGGCTTTCTCCTGGTGATATTGCGATACTGTAGTTACCATCAAAATCAGTAGAGCTACCTTTTGCAGTTCCCTGAATAAGGACACTCACTCCAGGAATAGGAATCCCATCCGCTTTGTTTTTTACAGTTCCGGTTATTGTTTTTGTTTGCCCAAATGTTACTTGAATGAACAAAACCAACAATGAAATAAGGAATAATTTTTTCATGATAATTTGGTTTTTTTAATGGTTGTTGAGCAAATATATTTATTTATTGCATATAAATGCGGTATTTTATATTTATTTTCAAAAATTAACTAAAATAACGCAAAACAATGCAGTTTTTACGTAGTAATACCCTATAAGGTCTATAGGAGAATCAAAATATGCAAACTATTGCATATACTAAGGAGTCCTCAGCTTTTGAATTGAATTATTTGATATATTTGCCCTGAATTTTTAATTTTTAAAAAATGCTGAAAGCCGAAAGACATAAATACATAATGACTAAACTCCTTGAAGAACAAAAGGTTGTTACGACGGATTTGGCTTTAGCTCTAGATCTGTCAGAAGACACTATAAGGAGAGATTTGAATGAATTAGACAGTAAGAATCTTCTTGAGAAAGTTTATGGAGGTGCTATACAGCCTACAGAAAAATCTGTTGATGTTTTTGATATTGTCATATCGGCAGAAGAAGAAAAGAAAAAAATTGTCACAAAAGCGTTGTCATTATTGCATGATGGACAGGTCATTATAATGAGCGGAGGTAGCACCAATCTTGTGTTTGCGAAGCTAATCCCTTCCGATTTAAAGGCTACAATCTATACTTATAGCTTACCAATAGCGATGCAATTATCACAGCATCCTAATATAGATTTAATATTTATAGGTGGAAAAATGCAAAAAAACGCAATGGTTACTATTGGCATGGATGTAATCCAGGTTTTGTCTAAGATTAAAGCCGATATCTGTTTTATTGGAGCCAGTAGTATTAATGTAAAACAAGGATTAACAGAGATAGGGTATGAAGTGTCTATTGTTAAAAAAGCAATGATAGAGTCTTCTGACAGAGTAGTTTCGATGTTTTCTTCGAATAAATTAAATACTAAAATGCCTCATGTTGTTTGCGAACTTAGCCAGCTCGATACTATTGTTACAAACCTTGATCCAGAAGATCCAACGCTGGAAGAATATAGAAAATCAGGGGTTTTTGTGTTGTAATTTGAGATTCAATCAGTAATTTCTGCGTTATTTTACGGTATTTTAATTTAATTTTGTTAAATAACGCAAAATAATGTATTCGTTTTGTTTTTTGTATATATTTGTTAAACTAATTTTTTAACTAAGAGATATATTATGAAAACCAATACTTCTTTGGCTTACGACATACCTGGCAAATTTGAAGAAACCCGATTTGAGAAAAATCATAATGTGATTTTTGACAATTCAATTGTAGGTTCAAAAGCAGTTGCTCAGGAAATAGCCGAATTAATACGTTCAAAACAAGCCAAGAATAAAACTTGTGTACTTGGTCTGGCAACAGGCTCATCCCCTATAAAAGTATACGAAGAGTTAGTTCGAATGCACAAAGAAGAGGGTCTTAGTTTTTACAATGTAGTTACTTTTAATCTGGATGAATATTATCCAATGACTAAAGAGAACCGTCAGAGCTATCATTATTTTATGCATCAGTATCTGTTTAACCACATAGATATTAAACCAGAAAATGTAAATGTTCCAGACGGAACAGTTGTTTTAGAAGAACTTAATCAATATTGTGTTGATTATGAAATGAAAATAAAAGAAGCCGGAGGGCTTGATTTTCAGCTTCTGGGAATTGGTCGTACAGGACACGTAGGATTTAATGAGCCAGGATCACACATTAATTCAGGAACCAGAATTATAACCCTAGATCATATTACCAGAGTCGATGCTTCATCAGACTTTAATGGTATCGATAATGTTCCTAAAAGAGCAATCACAATGGGAGTTTCTACGATTCTTAGATCTAAAAGAATTGTTTTGATGGCTTGGGGACAAAATAAAGCCGAAATTATTAAGAGAACTATTCAAGGAGATATAAGCTCAGAAGTTCCTGCTACATTCTTGCAAAATCATTCTAATGCTACTTTTGTATTAGATAAATCTTCAGCATCTGCATTAACACGATTTGAAACCCCTTGGTTAGTAGGCGGATGTACCTGGACACAAGAATTAAAAAGTAAAGCAATCGTTTGGCTTTGTAGAGAAACCAAACAATCTATATTAAAACTTACCGACAGAGATTATAATAATAATGGTATGTCAGATCTTTTGGCACAAGAAGGTTCTGCTTACGATTTGAATATTAATATGTTCAATGTTTTGCAGCATACTATCACGGGTTGGCCAGGAGGTAAACCAAATACAGATGATTCACATCGCCCAGAGAGAGCCAATCCGGCTAAGAAAAGAGTAATCCTTTTTAGTCCACATCCAGATGATGATGTTATCTCGATGGGAGGAACATTTTCTAAATTAATAAAACAAGGACATGATGTACATGTAGTATATCAAACTTCCGGAAATATTGCTGTTACAGATGATGAGGCATTAAAGTTTGCCGAAGTATGTAGCGATTTTGTTGGAAAAGAGATCGAAGGAGTTAATTTTTCATCAGTTATTAATTTTCTAAATAATAAGACAGAAAATCAAATTGATTCTTTGGAAGTTCGAAAATTAAAAGGACTTATAAGAAGGCGTGAGTCGTATGCAGCCACAAGATATATTGGTTTAAAAGATGAAAACACTCATTTCCTTGATCTTCCTTTTTATGAAACAGGTCAAGTAAAGAAAAATCCGTTAGGTACTGAAGATATTGCTATCGTTAAGGATATTATTGCCAAAATAAAACCACATCAAGTATTTGCAGCAGGAGATTTAGCAGACCCACACGGGACGCACGAAGTATGTTTGAATGCGATATTTGCAGCAATGAAAGAATTAAAGTCAGAACTTTATATGAATGATTGCTGGTTATGGTTATATAGAGGAGCTTGGCATGAATGGGATATTCACGAAATAGATATGGCAGTACCCTTAAGCCCATCAGAAGTATTATTGAAACGTCATGCAATTTTATACCACCAATCTCAGAAAGACAGAGTAATGTTTCAAGGGAATGACTCAAGAGAATTCTGGGTTAGAGCCGAAGATCGTAATAAAAACACAGCCATTTTATATGATGAATTAGGACTTGCCGAATACGAAGCAATCGAAGCTTTTAAACGTTTTGATTACTAATAATTTGTGTTAGTTTAATAAATTATAATATAGATTTCCAACAAATGATTATAATCCTGCAAGATTTTGTACCGCAGACCTGACGTTTTTTAAAAGAAGTTAGGTCTAATCTTGCTAACTTGCAAAGTGAAAAAACACTTTGAAATACAATAATAAAATAATAGCAATATCATATTAAATGTCTGATACTCTTCAATTACAGCAATTATCCGATTCATTAGAAGGAACTCTTTTTTATGACGAGCTTCATAAAAAATTATATGCCACTGATGCATCTGCTTATAGAATTATACCACAAGCAGTAGCAGTTCCAAAAACAGAAGAAGATATTGTTAAAATTATTCGCTTTGCAGCAAAAAATAAAATTTCAATAACGCCCAGAACGGCAGGAACTTCTTTGGCAGGGCAAACGGTAGGAAACGGAATAATTGTAGATGTATCGAAACATTTTACTAAGATTGTTGCTTTTGATGCTGCTAAGAAAACCATAACAGTTCAGCCCGGAGTAATTCGCGATGAACTGAATTTGTATTTAAAACAACACGGATTATTTTTCGGACCTAATACTTCGACCACAAATCGATGTATGATTGGCGGAATGGTAGGAAATAATTCATCGGGAACAACATCAATACGTTATGGAGTAACCCGTGATAAAATAGTTGAAATAAAAGCTGTTTTAAGCGACGGAAGCATTGTTGTATTTAAGGAAATGACTTCGGAGGAATTTATAGAAAAGACAAAAGGAGATTCGCTGGAAAGTAAAATCTACAAAGCGATTTATGAAGAACTTTCGAATAAAGAAAACCAGGAAGAAATTGTAAAAGAATTTCCAAAACCTGAAATTCATAGAAGAAATACAGGATATGCCATTGATTTATTATTAAAATCAGACTTGTTTTCGGGTACAGAAAACACAATAAATCTAGGAAAGTTACTTTGCGGAAGTGAAGGAACTCTGGCATTTACCACAGAAATCACACTGAAAGTAGATGATTTACCACCAACAAATAATGTTATGGTTGTGGCACATTTCCATACCATTCAGGAAAGTTTAGAGGCCGTAGTTACTGCAATGAAACATCATTTGTACACTTGCGAAATGATGGATGATACAATATTAGATTGTACTAAAACCAATAGGGAACAAGCTAAAAACAGGTTTTTTATCGTGGGAGAACCAAAGGCAGTTATTATGCTCGAAGTAGGATCACACGATAGTATGGAAGATGCCGAACGACAAGCAGATGCTTTAATTAAAGATCTTGAAGAAAATAATTTTGGGTATGCTTTGCCTAAAATTTATGGAACCGATATTGATAAAATAAATGACTTACGAAAAGCAGGACTTGGACTTTTAGGAAGTATTGTTGGTGATGATAAAGCTGCCGATTCTATAGAAGATACAGCGGTTGAACTAAGTGATTTGCCTAATTATATAGCCGATTTTTCTGCTATGATGGAAAGACATGGGCAAAGTGCTATTTATTACGCACATGCAGGAGCGGGAGAAATACACTTGCGTCCCGTTTTAAATTTAAAAACAAAAGAAGGATTACACCAATTTAGAAACATTGCTACCGAAGTGGCTGTTTTGGTAAAAAAATATAGAGGTTCGCTAAGTGGAGAACACGGTGACGGAATTGTTCGTGGGGAGTTTTTGCCATTTATGATAGGCGAAAAGAATTACGAATTATTAAAAAGAATTAAAAGTGCTTTTGATCCACATACAATTCTGAATGTTGGAAAAATTGTGAACGCTTTTAAAATGGACGAAAACCTGCGGGTAGAATCAGGAAGAGTAGAACCAGATATTAAAACAATTCAGGATTTCTCGGACAGTATGGGGATTTTGCGTGCAGCCGAGAAATGTAACGGTTCAGGCGATTGCAGAAAGTTACCTTCGGCAGGAGGAACTTTATGCCCTAGTTATCGAGCTACGAGAAATGAAAAAGATACGACTCGCGCCAGAGCCAACGCACTGAGAGAATATTTAACCCATTCAGAGAAAGACAATAAATTTGACCACGAAGAATTATATAAAGTATTTGAGTTGTGTGTGAGCTGTAAAGCCTGCGCAAGCGAATGCCCAAGCAATGTAGATGTAGCGACTTTAAAATCGGAGTTTTTATATCAATACCAAAAAGCAAACGGATTTTCTGTTCGCAATAAAATATTTGCTTTCAATTCTAAACTTAACAAACTAGGAAGTATAGCACCTTCCATGACAAATTTTGTTGCCAATTTGGGCTTGGTTAAAAAAAGTATGGGAATTGCTTCTCAAAGACAAGTTCCATTATTAGCACCAACAACTTTTAGAAAGTGGTACGAAAAAAATAAAAAATCAACAGTAAATAGTCCTTTTGCAAATGGAGCAGTCTATCTTTTTTGTGATGAGTTTACCAATTATTATGATGTTCCAGTTGGGATAGATGCCTATGAATTGCTGACAGGATTAGGCTATGAAGTAATAATTGTGGACCACGAAGAAAGCGGAAGAGCATTTATATCTAAAGGATTCTTGGAAGAAGCACAAGAAATCGCTAATAAAAACGTAGGTATTTTTAAAGATTTAATTTCAGAAAATATACCCCTTATAGGAATCGAACCATCTGCTATTTTAACTTTTAGAGATGAATACATTCGATTGGCAAAAGACAAAGAAAGTGCCGAGAAATTATCGAAAAATACATTTACAGTCGAAGAGTTCTTTAAGAGAGAAATAACAGCAGGAAAAATTCATTCTGGACAATTTTCGAATGTAGAGAAAACAATAAAAATTCACGGACACTGTCATCAAAAATCATTAAGTACTGTCGAAGCTTCTTTTGCAATGCTCAATGTGCCTAAAAATAGTTCGGTTACCATTTATAATTCAGGTTGTTGTGGTATGGCAGGTTCATTTGGATATGAAAAAGAGCATTACGAAATCAGTATGCAAATGGGTGAGGATACTTTGTTCCCAAAAATTCGTTCAACCGAAGCAACAACTGCAATTGCAGCTGCAGGAACGAGTTGCCGTCACCAGATTTTTGACGGAACCAATAGAAAAGCAATGCACCCAGTGACGATTTTGAGGGATTGTTTGAAGTAAATTTCTCGAATCTAAATTTTATATTTTTTGAGTTTTATTAAAGAAATAAAATTGTAACAAAAAAAGTTAACCATGTAAGTGATGTAAGAAAATATAAGCATGACTAATCAGCATAAAACTTAAATGGACTTATATCACTTACATGGTTAAAATAGTTTTATTTAATTGTGAGTTACCTTTTAGCTCAAGCTTTAAAGTCAGTGAAATAAGAACTTAAAAGAAAGAAAGTTAATCATTTAACCCGTTATATTTTTTTGTCAAAATGTATCAGAAATAAAAAATCTCATACATTTTGAAGAAAAGTTATTGCCTCTTTTTAACCAAAAGAAACCATAATTCTATGAAAAAAACAATCTACACATTACTCTTAGTATTTCTATTTTTTTCTGCCAAAGCAGCTAAGATTGACACGATACAAGTGTTTAGCGCTTCGATGAATAAAAACATAAAGACGTGTGTAATAGTTCCTGATAATTATAAAAAAAGCAAGAAAAAATTCCCCGTAGTTTATCTGCTTCATGGGTATAGCGGAAATTATGCAACTTGGGTAAAAAGTTTTAAAAACGTTGGAGAACAGGTTGATAAATATGGTTTTATAGCAATTGGTGTTGATGGGAATTATTCAAGCTGGTATTTTGATAGTCCAATAGATTCCACTTTAAAATATGAAACTTATGTTGTAAATGAGTTAGTTCCCTTTATAGATAAAAATTACAAAACGATTGCAAGTCGTGAAGGCAGAGCTATATCAGGTCTTAGTATGGGCGGACATGGAGCATTGTATCTCTCGTTTAAACATCAGGATGTTTTTGGAGCAGCTGGGAGTATGAGTGGAGGAGTAGATTTTCGTCCGTTTCCTGAAAAGTGGGATATAAAAAAACGTTTAGGTTCTATAACTGAATTCCCTGAAAATTGGGAGAAAAACACAGTAGTAAATATGCTTGGATTAGTAGAAAACAACAATCTAAAGCTTATTATCGATTGTGGAGTAGATGATTTTTTTATTGATGTAAACAGAGAACTTCACACGAAGATGCTCGGTCTAAAAATAAATCATGATTATATAGAACGTCCAGGAAAACATAATATTGAATATTGGGAGAATTCCTTAAAATTTCAATTGCTGTTTTTCTATAATTTTTTTAATAATTGAGAGAGGTTCAAAGGGACAGAGGTTCAAAGGTTCAAAGGTTTTCTGTAGAGACGCACCGCAGTACGTCTAACACAACGATTGCACATAATATAGGAACATACCGTAGTGCATATAAGACAATATTAATCTGTTGAGTGTATTATGGAAATTTAATTTAACACATAGAAACATAGATTTTATGTGTAAAAAAGAATATAAAAAGAAATACATTTCTTTCACATAGCTAGCTATGTGCATTTAAAATAAGTGAAACGCCTTTTATGAGAGTCAAAAGTCTATGTTTCTATGTGTTAAAATAATTAAAACCAACAGATTAAGATAATAATTACAACCAATAGATTTATAATTGTTTTATGAAACATTCATTTTCCATAATATTATTGATTTTTATAATTGCATCAGGGTTTTCTCAAAAGGCAGAAAAATCAGGAAATATCAAGTTTGTGCAACTTACAGATTTGCATGTTTCTGTGGGAAACGAAAATGATTTTTTGTTGCAAGATATTATAAAAGAAATCAATAATTCGGATAATGAATTTGTTGTAGTAACAGGAGATTTAACGAATCGTGGAGCAGATGATGAACTAAAACAAGTGCATTCTATTCTGGCTAAATTGAAAATTCCGTATTATGTAATCTCAGGAAATCACGAAACTAATTGGAGTGAAAGCGCAGGTTTGACTTATAAAAAAATATGGGGTAACGATCGATTTGTTTTTTCAAAAGGCGACTATCTTTTTATCGGATTTCCGTGTGGACCTTATATGAAAATGGGTGATGGTTTTGTAAAGCATGAAGACGTTCTTTGGCTTGACCAAACATTAAAAGACAGTCTTAAAAATAGCAATAAAAAAGTATTGAACTTTGCGCATTATCCATTAGATAATAGTGTGAGTAATTATAAAGAAGTACTTTCTGTTTTAGAAAAATACCCTACAGTTGTTAGTTTTTGTGGTCACGGACACACCTTAAAAAAATATGATTTCTCTGGTCTAAGCGGTATTATGGGAGCATCGATTACCTCTCGCGATGGAAAAACCAGAAGCTATAACGAGGTTGTAATCAGTAATGATAGCATTAGTGTTTATCAGAAAATGATAGACAAACCAGGTATTTTTAATTTCTCAGTTCCAACAAAACCTTCAAAAATTGAAATTCCAAAAGATAATCTAGAAACTAATTTTCCTCCATTTGTAAAAGACATTGCATCAATTTATAGTGTTCCTTGTTTTGATAAAAGAAGCCTCTATTTTACCAATTCTATTGGCGAGATACAATCGGTTAATTTGAAAAACAAAACGCTGAATTGGAAAACAGAAACAGGAAATGCTATTTATTTCTCCCCAATTATTGTAAAAAACAATCTTGTTATTGGCACGATAGAAGGAAATCTGTTAGGATTTAATACAGAATCAGGCAAACAAAAATGGAAGATTCCTGTAGGTGGAGTTTTGGTAGGTTCGCCAATTGTCGAAAATAATAAAATTTATACAGCAAGCTCTACAGCGTTTATATGCATTGATGCCGTTAGTGGACAGGTAATCTGGAAGAATAATTTACCACAATCGTATTCGCAAGGAACTCCATTGATACAAGGGGATAAAATTATTTTTGGTTCGTGGGATGCCAATGTTTATTGCTTAAATAAAAACACAGGATCACTTATTTGGCGATGGAATAATGGCAATATAAATCAGCTTTTGTATTCGGCTGGAAATGTAAATGTAGTGTCGTCAAAAAGCAGACTTTACTTTGTTACACCAGAACGTTTTTTGACTATTCTGGATATCGAAACAGGTAAAACTCTTTTAAGAACCTCTAAGTGGAAAGTCAGAGAATCGATGGGAAAAAGTCAAGACGGAAAATGGTTTTATGCAAAAACAATGAATGGAGAATTGTTAAGATTACCATTAAGCGATAATCTAGAATTAACCGAAGAAAATTTGATTAGTCAAAGTAAGATTTTAGATTTAAAACTAGGGTACGAACATAATCCAGCGCCAATAGTAGAAAACAATAATAAAATATATATAGGAAGCCGAAAAGGAGAAGTCGTTATTGTTGATGCAGAGAAATTTGAGATTATAAAACAAATCAATTTAGGAAGCTCGAGCGTAAACGGATTTTCAGTTGATGATCAGGGAAAAGTTTGGACATCACTTATAGAAGGTGGAGTTTATTTGTTAGAGTAAGTTTATGTTGTAAAGGTTTTCGCCTCGAATTACATAAATTGAATCTGCTAAATCTGCCAAATCTGCGAGAGAAACAATAAAAGATTATATAGATTAAATGAAAACTTTGCGAACCTTGCGTAAATCTTTGTGAGCTTTGCGTTTAAAGTTTCAACACGAATACAAAACCAAAATAACTAACCAAAAATAGAATTTATGAAAATCTTAAAAATTTTAATTCTAGTGCTGTTGTTTCAAGCCAATCTTTTTGGACAGCAACCAGCAAAAAGAGAAATGCGGGCAGCTTGGATTTCTACTGTAGATAATATCGATTGGCCTTCAAAACCAGGTTTATCAGACAAAGTGATGAAAGCCGAAATGATAACAATTCTGGATAATTTACGGTCGTATAATCTGAATACCGTAATCTTTCAAATTCGCCCTACGGCAGATGCCTATTACAAATCGACCAAAGAACCTGCATCACATTGGATAACCGGAACTCAGGGCGTTGCTCCCGGTTTTGACCCATTGCAATTAATGATTGACGAAGCGGGAAAAAGAGGAATGAGTGTACATGTCTGGCTAAATCCGTATCGTGTACAAAAAGATACGGCTAAGAATGTGCTAGCAAAAACGCATTTATATTTTAAGAAACCAGAGCTATTCCTTACTTACGGAAATACGAGATATTTTAATCCGGGTTACAAAGAGACCAGAGATTTTGTTGCTTCTGTGGTGGGCGAAATAGTTCGAAATTATGATATTCAGGCGATACACATGGACGATTATTTTTATCCATATAGAATTGCTGGACAAGAATTTCATGATCAGGTTGCATTTGCCAAAGAGCCTCGACAGTTTAAAGACAAAGACGATTGGAGAAGGGATAATGTCGATTTGATAATCAAACAAATACGAGATACTATAATTGCAAATAAACCAGAGGTCGAATTCGGAATTTCACCTTTTGGAGTATGGCGAAATATTGCCAAAGATTCAGAAGGGTCCCACACTATGGCGGGAGCTACAAATTATGATGATTTGTATGCCAATGTTTTAAAATGGCAAAAAGAAAACTGGATAGATTATGTAACACCTCAAATATACTGGCACATTGGTTTTGACAGAGCTAATTTTGAAGTTTTGGCAAAATGGTGGGCAAAACATAAATACGGGGCAAATGTATATGTAGGTCACGGAGTTTATAAGCTTTCGAAAACAGCAAACGAAGTAGAGTGGAGAAGTCCAGACCAGATTGTGAAGCAAATAGAAATGGTTCGGTCTCTGCCTTTACTAGATGGTTCCATGTATTTTACAGCAAATAATTTTCTAAAAAAAGGAGATACGCTTAGAAAACCGATTATCGAAAAACAATATAAATATATCGCGTTAACACCCGAAGCAAACAGAATTACAAGAATAACACCACAGCCGCCAATAAACGCTACGATTGCTAAAAGCGGAGATAAAGGACTGCTTACCTGGAAAGCTGGATTGAACAATAAAAAATATGTGATATATAGATTTGCTAAAGGAAAAATAACCGATTTCTCTAATCCTGAGAATATTTACTATGTAACCACAGCCACAAAATTAGAAGTGTCAAATGCTAATTTTGAAAAATATATTTATGCCATTACCGCTTTGAGTACCACACAAACGGAAAGTATTCCAATACAATTTTAACAAAACAAAAAACCAGAAAAGATGAAAAAAAGTATGCTACTAATCGCAGTTTTCCTGAGTTCCCTGAATGTATTACAGGCTCAGAAACTCGATATAATTCCGCAACCAGTAAAAACAGAACAGAAAGAAGGAACATTTGTAATTCCTTCATCAGTACAAATTGTTGTAGACAAAAAGTTGCAAAAAAGTGCCCATTATATAGGGAGTGATTTTTTTGCAACTACAGGAATTAAACCGATTGTTTCTATTGGAAAAGGAAATAAAAAAGATGGAATATCATTTTTAGTAGATGAAAAATTAAATCTTCCTAATGATGGTTACGAATTGAGCGTAACTAAAAAAGGAGTGGTTATAAAAGGAAAATCTTCAAACGGAGTCTTAAACGGACTTCAAAGCTTATTACAAATTTGCACTGCCAAAGAGGTGAAAAAAGGAACAATTCCGTTTGTGAAAATAGAAGATTATCCTCGTTTTGAATGGCGCGGAATGATGCTTGATTGTTCAAGACAGTTTTTTGATAAGCAAACGGTTAAGAATTATATCGACTGGTTAGCAGCACACAAGATGAATGTTTTTCATTGGCATCTTACCGATGATAACGGTTGGAGAGCCGAGATTAAATCAATGCCAGATTTAACCTTAAAAGGAGCCTGGAGAGGACCAGGAGAAGTATTGTTGCCATCTTATGGTTCAGGAAACAAACGTTACGGCGGTTATTATACCCAAGCTGATATGAAAGAAGTTGTGGCTTATGCAGCAGCACGTGGAATCTCAATCATGCCTGAAATCGAAATTCCGGGACATTCTCGTGCTGTAACGGCAGCATATCCAGAAATAGGATGTGTTACGACTCAGGAAACAAAAAGTGTTCAGGGAGAAGTAAAAAATGTATGGTGTGTGGGGCGTGAAGAAAACTATCAAATTTTAGATTCTATAATTAGAGAAGTTTCAGAAATGTTTCCTTTTGAATATATTCATGTTGCAGGAGATGAGGTAAATAGAGCCAATTGGGAACATTGCCCAAAATGTAAAGCGCTGATGGAAAAAGAAGGTTACACAGATACTTTCCAACTTCAGAATTATTTCTTTAGACGTGTAGAAAAAATCGTAGAAAAATACAATAAAAAAACAGCCGGCTGGAATGAAATTTTAAAAGGAGGAGAGATAAATCCAAACACTTTAATTAGTGCTTGGCAGGGAATAAGCTACGGAATTGAATCGGCTAAAAAAGGATATGAAACTGTTATGATGCCAGGGCAATTTACTTATTTTGACATGGCACAGTCCGAAAATGAGCGTGGTCATCGTTGGGCAGCTATTACAGATACAAAAAGAGCTTATTCGTTTGAGCCAATTCCAGACAACGATTTAACACCCGAACAACAAAAATTGATAAAAGGAGTTCAAGGTGCTTTGTGGAGTGAATATCTTGATCGTCCGACACGATTTGTAGAATACCAAAGTTACCCAAGAATTAGTGCTTTGTCGGAGATTGGATGGTCTAAAAAAGAAGATAAAAATTGGGATAATTTTTATGGAAGACTTACCAATAGTCATTTGCAACGTTTGGCTAATATGGGAATTGCTTTTAGAGATTTTCCGCCAACGGCAATTTACAAAAGCGGAACGATTACAGTAACACCACCTTATGAAGGAGCTGTTGTACGTTATGATGCGCAAGGAAACGAGCCTACGAGACAGTCCCCTTTATATACTGGACCAATCCAGACTAAGAATTACGAGCAATACCTGTTCCGTACCTTCTTTAATGAAGATTCAGCAAGTCCTGCGGTAAAAGTTGAGAAATTACCAGTTGCAAATTGGAATACATCAAAAGTTGAGGTTTTAAATATTTCAGAGAATATTACGGAGCATGTTGATAAAAGCGGGATTTGGTATCTAACTTTTAATCCAACTGCAGATGAGGCTAGTAATGGAGTTATTAAATCGGTTTCACTTTATGAAAATGATAAATTAATCCAAACTTATTCAGAAGAAAAAACGCTGAAATCCAAACCTCGTTTGCGATTTGTGATTGATAATTATAATGATAAAAACACTTATCGTTTAGATTTTACTGTAGATAATAAAGAGGCTACAGCATCTTCGGCTAAGGTAAAATTCAATTGTTCACCTTATCTGGAACCAGAGGTAAAAGTGACCTCATCAATGGCTGAAAATCCTAAATTCCCAATTTCAAGATTAGAAGATTATAATGAAGAGACTTATTTGCGTACCGATGTTCCGTGTGTAAGTGGTGACTGGATTTTATACACTTTTACCAATCCTGTTGTTTCTTCAAAAATTGATGTGCTGACAGGAATTCCACATCACCCAAGATTTATTGTAAATGATGGTTATGTAGAATATTCGTATAACGGAATTGATTTTGAAAAAGGAGATATTTTTGATTATGGGAATGCTTCCATCTACCCAAAGAAACCTGTAAAAGCAGTTAGAATAATGATCACAGGAACCAACAACGAGCCTCTTATGGCAGGTCAGGACTTGAGAGTTAATCCATAAAGAACATGAAGAAAATAGGAGTTAAAATTGTACTTGTTTTTTTGATACTTCTAGAGATTAGTTGCCATTCTCTAAAAAGTTCAATAAAATCTTTCGATACAAAGCAAAATGAAGTTTACATCGATTCGATGATGAATAATGCGCTCGAAAAAGGATTTTTCCCTGGAGCACAAATTATTGTAGGTAGCAAAGATTCTGTTTTCATTTTGAAAAATTATGGATATCACGATTATTCAAAAAAAGAGTTAGTAAAAACAGGCGACGTGTACGATTTAGCTTCTATGTCTAAAGTTTTGGGAGCTACGCTCGTTGCAATGCGTTTGGTTGGAGAAAACAGAATGAATTTAGATGATAAGTTGGGAGAAGTAGTTCCTATGTATAAAAACACGGCTATTGCCGATTTAACCCTTTTTGAGTTACTTACGCATACATCAGGACTAACGCCTAGTATTACTTTTTATCAAAGTTTGCTGTCTACACCAGATGGATCTCCTTTGTTAAGCAAAGAAAAGTCTGAGAACTATCCTGATTTATTCGATAATATGTATGTAAACAAGAATATTGTTTATGATGCAAATTATCTCTCTTTTGAACCTAAAGAGAATTATGTACAAGTCTATAAAAATATGTGGATAAATCCAGAGTTTTATAAAACGGTTTATGCAAAAATTGCTGTTGCCAATACCAATCCTCGTGGTAAGTATTTGTACAGCGATTTAAACCTGATCCTTGTGCAACAAATGATGGAGACAAATACAGGTAAAAAATTAGATCAACTGGCGAATAAAATTTATGCTGAATTAGGAATCTCAAAAATTGGATATAATCCTTTAAAATGGACTTCGGAGCAAAATGTAATGCCAACCGAAATTGATAATTTTTTCAGAAAAGATACCATCAAAGGATATGTTCACGATGAAGCTGCGGCTATTTTAGGTGGAGTTTCCGGGAATGCAGGTTTGTTTGCCAATGCACAATCGATCTCGGTAATTTGCCAGATGTTGCTTAACAATGGGAAGTATCAAGGAAAGCAAATTCTAAAAGCAAAGGAGGTTACCACATTTACAAACTCACCACTCGCCAAAGAAGGAATTTATCGCGGACTTGGTTTTGATAAACGAAAACCTGATGCATTTTATAATAAAAATGATTTTGGACATACAGGCTTCACAGGAACATTTTTCTTTTTGAATCCCGATAATAATAGGTTCCTAATTATTCTTACCAATCGTGTAAACCCTACAAGAACTAATAGATTAATGTATAAAGATGATTTTTGCCCGAAGATTTGGAAACAAATAAATAATTAAAAAAAGTTAGTCACAGATTAAAAATGATTTTTGTTTTGTTGACGCTAAGTTTTTCACGCAGATTTTACAGATTTAAGCAGATCAACACAGATTATAAAATTTAAATTAAATCTGCCAGAATCTGTAAAATCTGCGTGAAACAATTTATTATAATGTAAATCTCCTAAATCTGCAGAATCTGCGAGAAACAAAAATTAGTGGCAAAATACAATCTGTGTTAATCGGCTTAAATCTACTAAATCTGCGTGAAACATTTTTTTTAATCCTTTAATCTGTGGCATAAAAAAATATTATAAAACAAATAAACCCTATGAAAAAACTAACCATAATATGCGTATTAATTACAACAGTTTCTTTTGCGCAAAAAATAAAAACAGGCGCAGAAAACTATACTGAATATTTGCCTTTACTGAAAGGGAAAACTATTGGTATTGTAACCAATCAAACAGGAATTATTGATGAGAAAACCCATCTGGTAGATTTTTTGGTTGAAAAGAAAGTAAAGATAAAAACCATTTTTGCACCAGAACATGGTTTTCGTGGTACTGCCGATGCTGGCGAACACGTATCTGATGAAATCGATACCAAAACAGGATTGTCGATTGCTTCCCTTTACGGGAAAAATAACAAACCAAATGCTGAGCAATTAAAAGGAATTGACATCATGGTTTTTGATTTGCAAGATGTAGGAACACGATTATATACGTATGTTTCTACAATGCATAGAATAATGGAAGCATGTGCCGAGAATAATATTCCGTTAATTGTATTAGATCGCCCGAATCCGAATATTGGTATTGTAGATGGTCCTGTTTTGGACATTGCGTTTCAAAGCGGAATTGGAATGCACCGAACTCCTTTGCTACACGGAATGACTTTAGGCGAAGAAGCTAAAATGATTAATGGAGAAAAATGGCTTAAAGACGGAATTCAATGTAAACTGACTGTTATCCCGTGTCTGAATTATAATAGAACCATGAGTTATAGTCTGCCAGTGCGACCTTCGCCTAATTTACCTAATGATCAGTCTATCAATTTATATGTTAGTTTATGCCTTTTTGAAGGAACTAATATAAGTATGGGACGTGGGACTGAGAAACAATTTCAGATATACGGTTCTCCTTATTTGCCAAAAAGCGATTTTGCATTTACTCCAAAACCAAATTTTGGAGATAAAGACCCTTTATATAATGGTGTAGAATGTAATGGGGAGGATTTGTCGGCAATTCCTAGAATTAATAAACTAGAAATTAAATGGCTGATTAAGGCATATCAAACAACTGCTGATAAGTCTAAATTCTTCGATAAAAGAAAATTCTCTATACGAGCTGGAAATGAAAAATTGCAACAACAAATAGAAGCTGGAACCTCCGAAGAAGAAATTAGAAACAGTTGGAAAGATGGTTTGCGAGATTTCAAAAAAATGAGAGCAAAATATCTGATTTACAAATAAAAATAATAAATAGAAAGGCATAGCCCTAACAAGATTTTAAAACTTGTTAGGGCTTTTTTTATTATGAAAAGAAAGTAACGGTTTATACGCGGGCTTCGACTCCACTCAGCCTGACAAGATTATGGTTGTTTTACGCGTAATCCAAGCCTTTGCACCTTTGTCTCTCAGCCCCTTTGTCCCTTCTTCAAACAATCTTGTCACCCCGAGGAACGAGGGGGCTCCACAAGAAACTCCACAATAATTGCCGAGCTACTCGTGGAGAATGCTTCTCCAGGTTGTTATCGCTCGTGTCTTCCTGCTTCAGGATAGACAATGTTACGGTTAGTTTATGGGCAAAGTTAGCCTTTGCGCCTTTGTCACTTAAAACTTCAACAACTTAATACCTTACGCTGAAGCAGCTTTTTTTGTAACAAAATGATATTTTTAATGTATTGATATTTAACGTGTTAAATATTTAGTAAAAAAAATATTTATTCGTTGAACGACACAATAATTTGCATAATAATATAATTATTTACAGAAATATTATGTTAATTTTACCAATGTATTATTGCAATAGCCTGTATGTCAAGTCATTGTGATTGATTCAAGAAAAGAAAATACTGTAGATTAATCTTCAATCTAATTATGTTATTTCTTTTAATACCACCTTCTTATAAATACCCTTTATCCCAAATAATTAACTGATTTTTTTCATTATTAAAACCTACTATTATGAAATTAAAATTATTTTTATTACTCGTCTTTATTAGTTCTTATTCGTGGTCCCAAGCAGGATCGACGAAAACGTACACCAACAATGGGATATTTCCTGTTCCTAATGGTGTAACCACTATTGATGTTACTGCATGGGGCGGAGGCGGATCTGGTGGTGGTGCAAGTGGTGCCGGATTGCTTTTTGGAAGAGGTGCTGCTGGTGGAGGCGGAGGTGCTTTTGCAAGTGCTGCACTTACAGTTACTCCCGGAGCAAACTTAAATGTGGTAGTGGCTGGTCAGACTTCCGGAACTTCCGGAGCCAATGGTTCAGCAGGAGGCAACTCTACTATTACAGGTTATGAATCTTTATTTTTAGCCGCTGGTGGTTCAGGTGGTGGAGCAAACAATGCAGGTGGAACACCTGCAGGGGGAATTGGAGGAACAATTGCTAATTCTAAAGGAGCAATTCGTTTACCTGGTTCATCGGGTGGTAATGGTAATTCATCACTATTATCATTGCTGCTTTCTTCGGGACCTGGAGGTATGGGAGCTAACGCAGGAGGTGCGGGAGGCGCGGCGTTATCGAGTATAATTTTGAGTACTGCACCCGGGAAAGCTGGTTCATCTCCAGGTGGCGGTGGCGGTGGGGCAATAAATTCTGCATTAGGTGCATCTCAAGTTGGTGGATCTGGTGCCGCAGGTCAGCTAACTATTTCTTATACGTGCCCCACTTATAATGTTACCAGTACAACAGCCACTAATGTGTGTACTTCTAATGGTACAACATCAACAGTAACGTTAACTTCTGGCGCATCATCATTACCGGTTGGTAATTACATAGTGACTTATAACAGAAGTAATCCCAGTGCTATAGCATTAACAGCAAATTTAACAGTAAGTACAGCAGGAACCGGGGTCTTTACGGCAGTAGGATTAAATACTGTAGGTTCTAGTACCATAACAGTAAACAAAATCACTTCTCAGTCTTGTTCTTCAACTATTAATGCTAATAATACAGCCACAGTAATTATTTCGCCTGCAACAGTTGCGGGAACAGTAACTGGCGGAACAACAATTAATGCAGGAAGTACAAGTAGCTTGCTAACATTATCAGGCCATACAGGATCTGTTGTTAAGTGGCAGTCAGCTGTAAGTCCGTTTACGACATGGGTTGATATTGCAAATACAAATACAACTTATACTTCAGGAACATTAACAGCAACTACGCAATTTAGAGCAGTTGTTCTGAGTGGTGCTTGTGCTGCAGCAAATTCTGCTGCAACAACGGTTACAGTAGTGCCTTTACCCACTATAACGGGATTAGCTGCAAATAGTGTATGTACGAGTGATGATGCACAAAGTACAGCTCTAAGTTACAGTGCAACAACGGGAGCTCCAATTACCTATAGTATAGTTTGGAATTCTTCTCCTGCAAATAGCTTTGCAGCTGTTACAGATGAAGTGTTGCCATCTAGTCCAATTACGATTGCAGTTCCTGCCGAAGCTGCCGCCGGAACTTATACCGGAACATTAACGGTAAAAAATGCAAGCGGTGGTATAAGTACAGGTTCAGTTTTTACTGTAACTATAAATGAAACTCCTACAATTATATCAGATGGAGTACTTTCTCTAATTTGTGCAAACGGCAATTCACAAACATCAACTTTATTTTATGTTGCTTCTTTTGGTAATCCAACAAGTTATGCCCTTGATTGGAATAACGCAGCAAATGCAGCTTTGTTAGCGGATATCCCTGATACTTCATATAATTTTGCTTCAAGTGGAGGAATCCCAATTCAAATACCTGCAAATGCTTTACCGGGAACCTATAACGGATCATTTATAGTGAAAAGTGGATCTTGCAGTTCTGCATCTACGGTAACGATAACAATAATTGGGCAAGCTATTGGTGGAACAGTAACTGGCGGAACAACAATTAATTCCGGAGAGACAAGTGGTTTGCTGACTTTATCAGGTCATACAGGATCTGTTGTTAAGTGGCAGTCATCAGTAAGTCCGTTTACGGCTTGGGTTGATATTGACAATACAAATACAACTTACACTTCAGGAGTACTAACAGAAACTACACAATTTAGAGCAGTTGTACGAACAGGATTTTGTCCGGTTGTAAATTCTGCTGCAACAACTGTAACGGTAGAGGCTTTACCTACTATAACAGCGTCAGCTTCGGCTGGATCTCGATGTTCAATTGTGGGTGCGCAAAATACACCGTTAAGTTATAGTGAAACAACGGGATCTCCAATTAGTTATAGTATTGTTTGGGATTCTTCTCCAGCAAATAGTTTTGCAGCAGTTACAGATGCAGCATTACCGTCTAGTCCAATTACGATTGCAGTTCCTGCCGGAACAGCTGTGGGAACTTATACGGGAACATTGACTGTGAAAAATGCAAATGGTGGTGTTAGTACGGGTTCAATTTTTACTGTAACTATAAATGAAATTCCTAAAATTACATCAACTCGAATATTCTCTGCGATTTGTGCAGGCTCGCAAATATCAGATTTAGCTTATAGTGCTACTACTGGAAGTCCTACAAGCTATGCAGTTAATTGGGATAACGAAGCAAATGCAGCTTTCTTAGTAGATATTCCTGATACTCCACATCTTTTTACTTCAACTCCTAATACATTTCAAATCGAAGTATCAGCAAATGCTTTACCAGGAACCTATCAAGGATCATTGATATTAAAAAATGGATCTTGCGGTTCTGTATATCCCGTGTCTATAACAATATATCCGCCAACAGTTGGTGGAACAGTAACTGGCGGAACAACAATTACTTATGGAAACACAAGTGGTTTACTGACTTTATCCGGTCATACAGGATCGGTTGTTAACTGGCAGTCATCTGTAAATCCGTTTACGACATGGGTTGATATCGCAAATACAAATACTACGTACACTTCAGGCGTATTAACAGAAACTACACAGTTTAGAGCTGTTGTACAAAGTGGGGATTGTGCAGTAGTAAATTCTGTGGCAACAACTGTAACAGTAGAGGATTTACCTACTATAACCATATCAGACGGAACCTTTCCTATTTGTCCAGCTGATGAAGAGCGAATAACAAATTTATATTATAGTGAAACAACGGGTTCTCCAGTTACTTATAGTATTGTTTGGGATTCTTCTCCAGCAAATAGTTTTGCAGCAGTTACTGATGCAGCATTACCTGAAAGCCGTATCGATATTCATGTTCCTGCGGGAACTGTTGGAGGATCTTATACGGGAACATTGACTGTGAAAAATGCAAGTGGCGTAGTTAGTACAGGCTCATCTTTTACTGTGCCTATAAATGAAAAACCTACAATTACAACTAATGGAACAATTTCTCCAGTTTTTACAAGTACGAACTCGCAAACTGCATCATTAACATATACTGCAGTTACAGGAGATCCTATAGGATATTATATTGAGTGGGACGTTTTTTCAGGTAATAGTCCAATGCAAAATCAAGGTACAACTTCATTCACTTTTGCTCCCGGCGGAGGTGTAATAAATACAATTGAAGTATCTCCTAATGTTCCGCCTGGAACCTATATTGGAAGTTTGGTTATTTACAATGGAACTTGTATCTCAGCAGCTCAGGAAGTATCAATAGTAATTAACCCTGAAGCACCCACTATAACAGCAGCAGAATCAACAAATGCTGTTTGTTCAAGAGTTTCTGCGCAAGGAGCAGCATTAAGTTATAGTGCAACAACAGGATCTCCTGTCTCTTATAGTATTGTTTGGGATTCTTCTCCAACAAATAGTTTTGCAGCCGTTACAGATGCAGCATTACCTGCCAGTCCAATTAAGATTAATGTGCCTGGGGGAACTGCTGAGGGAACTTATACCGGAACATTGACTGTTAAAAATGCGAGTGGTGTTAGTAGTGCAGGCTCACTTTTTACAGTAACTGTAAACTCACTTCCTACAATTACAACAAACGGAGAAATTACACCAGTTTTTACAAGTACCAGCTCGCAAACAGCATCATTAGCATATACTGCAATTACAGGAAACCCTACAGAGTATTCTATTAATTGGAAAATTTTTTCAAGTAATAGTCCAATGCAAAATCAAGATTTAACTGCATTCACTTCTGCTCCGGGCGGAGGTGTAATAAATACAATTCAAGTATCTCCAAATGTTCCGCCGGGAACCTATATTGGAAGAATGGATATTTATAGCGGATCTTGTATGGTATCTCAGGGAGTATCATTAGTAGTTAATGCTGTAGCATCACCAACAATAACAGTAGCAGAATCAACAAATGCTGTTTGTTCAAGAGTTTCTGCGCAAGGAGCAGCGTTAAGTTATAGTGCAACAACAGGATCTCCTGTCTCTTATAGTATTGTTTGGGATTCTTCTCCTGTAAATAGTTTTGCAGCCGTTACAGATGCAGCATTACCTGCCAGTCCAATTAAGATTAATGTGCCTGGGGGAACTGCTGAGGGAACTTATACCGGAACATTGACTGTTAAAAATGCGAGTGGTGTTAGTAGTGCAGGCTCACTTTTTACAGTAACTGTAAATCCACTTCCTACAATTACAACAAATGGAGAAATTACACCAGTTTTTACAAGTACCAGTTCGCAAACAACATCATTAGCATATACTGCAGTTACAGGAAACCCTACAGAGTATTCTGTTAAATGGAATGTTATTTCCACTAACAGTCCAATACAAAACCAAGGTTTAACTCCATTCACTGCAGCTCCAGGCGGAGGCGTGATAAATACAATTGAAATATCTCCAAATGTCCCGTCAGGAACCTATGTTGGACTACTGACTATTTATAGCGGAACTTGTAAAACGGATCTAGCAGTAACAATACAAGTGAATGATGTAGTACTACCACCAACAATAACAGCAGCAGAATCAACAAATGCTGTTTGTTCAAGAGTTTCTGCGCAAGGAGCAGCATTAAGTTATAGTGCAACAACAGGATCTCCTGTCTCTTATAGTATTGTTTGGGATTCTTCTCCAACAAATAGTTTTGCAGCCGTTACAGATGCAGCATTACCTGCCAGTCCAATTAAGATTAATGTGCCTGGGGGAACTGCTGAGGGAACTTATACCGGAACATTGACTGTTAAAAATGCGAGTGGTGTTAGTAGTGTGCTAAGAGGCAAAGTTTCAAAGGTGCTGAGGTTCTAAGTTACAATGAGACAAAGGGACAAAGGCTTGACCACAACATAACCCCAATCTTGTCACCCTGATGAAAGAAGGGTCTCCGCGAGAAACTCGATAATTAAGAGATGCAAAGGTTTTCTATCGATGCGCTAAGAAAGGTTTAAAGTTGCAAAGTTTCAAAGGGACAAAGACTTGATCACAACATAACCCCAATCTTGTCATTCCGAAGAATTGAGGAATCTCCGCGAGTGGCTCCGCAATTTAAGAAAAACTTTATGTTAGTTACTTGCGGGGCTTCGACTCCGCGCAGCCTGACATTCGCAAACCTAATTTTTGCACTTTTGACTCTCAGTTTCAAAGGGATAAAGGCGCTGAGGTTCTGAGCTGCAAAGAAACTAAGACTAAGGCAATTTTGCGGTTAATTTTTCAGCTACAAATTTCACGAATTTAAACTTTTAAAATCCGTTTTTATCTGTGTTTTCGCTTTAGCGAATCTGTTTTATCTGCGTTCCTTTTCATCCACAGATTATCCCGATGCTTTGGGATTGCGTGCTTTGCGTAATTCTTTGCAAACTTTTCGGTTAATTTTTTCTACCACAAATTGCACAAATTTTCACAAATTTAAACTTTTAAAATCTGCTTTTATCTGTGTTTTCGCTTTAGCGAATCTGTTTTATCCGCGTTCCTTTTCATCCACAGACTTAAAAAAAAGCTCCGAAATTAAATTTCAGAGCTTTTAGAATGGTATTATATAATTACATTTTTATTTGTCTATTCTAAGGAAATTTCCAAGAGTGTCAAAAATTA